>JAIOQY010000069.1 GCA_021108435.1 Candidatus Aegiribacteria sp. | reverse complement strand
TATGTACAGTCAAAAGTAGCTTGTTCTGTGCTGATCTGTCCAGAAGGGGATAAAGTATATTGATGATATTATGTACAGTCAAAAGTAGCTTGTTCTGTGCTGATCTGTCCAGAAGGGGATAAAGGATATTGATGATATTATGTACAGTCATAAGAGATTTGTGCGGTATCAATACATATGACTTTACATAATATCCCTTATCGGACGTCATATATTCACTGAATTACGCCAAACCCCGTACTGGCAGCTTGTTTTGAATAAATAGTCCCTGTCACTATTTAAATACGTTTTAGTATTTTCTTGATTCTAAGAAGTAATGTATTCTTATGAATGGGTTTTCTGATGTAATCCTCAGCTCCTAATTCGTAACCTTTGACTTCATCCTGTGTATTATCCCTTGCTGTGAGGAATACAACCGGAGTTTCGATTCCTTTGTTTGTAATAGTTTCAAGCAGTTTGAATCCATCCAGATTGGGCATATCGACATCTGAGAGTATCAGATCAAAACTTTCCTTACTGAGTGTTACGATTGCATCAATCCCGTCACCTGTTGAAGTTACATCGTATCCGTTGGAAGACAGGATGAATGATATGAATTCGCGAAGATCAGGATCATCATCAACAACCAGGATTCTGGCTCCAGTATGAGCCTTCCCTCCTGTTTGATTCTCAATAACAGCTTTTTCTTGTTTCTCGAACGGTCTGGATTCAGTTGTGGAGACTGATTCAGCGGGTTTGAATTCTTTTGAGTATTCAAGAGCATCCGGTGTACTTGTCTCGTAAAATGATTTATCAGTTTTGTGAACCTGAAAAGATGCTGTTGTACTGTTCTTCCTGATAGAACCTGTAAGCCTTTTCTCCTCGAGAAGAATGGAATGATATATATCATTGTAGCAGACAGTGAAATCTCTCAGTTTATCAATAGCATGATCGCTCATAAGATATTGCCCGATATCATGAAAGCGCTGCCTCATGACCGATACTGATTCACCGCTTCTGACAATTTCGATAACTTCAGGATTGAATCGGAGCAGTTCGTATATTCCCTGACGACCTTTATAACCTCTGTTCTTGCACTTCGGGCATCCGACGGGATCGGCTATTATATCGGGAATATTTTCCGTGAAAAGACCGAGCATTTCCGATTCCTCAGGATTAATTGGTCTCTCGTTTCTGCAATAAGGACATAGACGTTTAAGGAGCCGCTGGGCTGAAATGAGAAGAATAGAGTCTGCCAGGTCAGCTCTTGTAACGCCAAGACGTTCAAGTCTTCCTATTGAAGTTGTCGTATTGGCAGAATGAAGTGTGCCGAATGTCATATGTCCGGTACTCGTAAGGTCCATCACTGTTTTTGCTGTAAATGGATCTCTGATCTCACCAAGAAAGATGATGTCTGGATCCTGTCTTACTGCTGATCTGAGAAGCGCTTCGAAGGTTACACCGGCTTTCTCATTAACTTCCTGCTGGTTGGCATACGAGATAGTGTATTCAACGGGGTCTTCAATGGTCATCAGGCTTCGGTTCTTGATATCGATATTCGATATAAGACTGTAAAGAGTTGTGCTTTTACCAGAACCTGTTGGACCTACGACAATTATCGCTCCCGAATGCTGCTGAGAAACCTCATACAGCGTCTCAGCTTGAGTCTCTGTCATACCAAGCTCAGCCAGTTCCATTGGCCTGGAATCCATGTCCAGAAGACGAATGATGATACTTTCCCCATAAGGTGTGGATGTGGTTGCAAGCCGCATTTTGAAGAACTTGCCTCCGATCCTTGCTTCCAGAGCTCCGTCCTGGGGTTTCCGTCTTTCAGCGATATCCATATCTGCCAGGACCTTAAATCGACTGAGAAGAGTTTTACCTGTTTTTGGTTTGAGAGTGAATTTGTCATACATATCACCATCGATTCGAAACCTGACAACTACTTTATCGGCTTTCGGTTCCATATGAATGTCACTTGCGGTATCAGCGACAGCAGTGAAAATGATTTTATCCGCTATATATTTGATGGGAGAAGTGTTAATATCATCCTTATCCGGTTCATGCTCTATTTCCAGTACGCTGCCGTGTCTGGTTTCAGACGCAATATCTTTTCCATCATCTGATTCGTCCCCATCTTCAAGTCTTGAGGATACAATCTTAACTTCCTGTTCTTTCGGAACATATGTTTTTAAGAGAGCGAGAATGCTTTCTGGCTGAGAAATTCCAAGTCGGGGTTCTTTCCCCTGAGAAACCATGTCAATTGTATCTCTGAGTTCAAGATTGAAAGGGTTGCTCAGAACATATGTGGTTTCTCCATCAGAATCCCGTATGGCTAGAACGAGTTTTGATCTGCTGAAAGGAGCCGGAAATACATCTGTAAGTATACTATCAGGATCAATATACGGGAGATAAGCAAATTGGAAATATTCAGCAATATTTCGAGCTAGAGCCTCCGCATCAACTCCAATATCCTTTGCGGAATCGTATAGAGACAATCGATCAAGCAACTTCATCCTGCCGGCAGCTTCTTCATCGAGATTCAGAGCATTTTCAAGGTATTGAATGAAATCAACGTAATCTGATGGAGCCTGATCCGGAGTGGTATGTTTTCCAGGTGCGTAAACTTTAGACCAGTGAGCTTTTGTTTTAAGGTGAAGAGTTATCTTATCAAGGAATTTATGTACGTTAGCAAGAGGACAGACAACACTGTCTACAACACCTACAGGTTTGGATGGAATTTTTGAATTAATCAGATCATCTGTCTCGAATGTTACTATTGTGGGAATACAGGCTGTCTCAGGATTATTCTGCAGTATGGAACTGAATTGAGATACACCCATCCCGGACATATGGTAAGGAACAACAATCAGATCCGGTTGATCAATTGCAGCTATTTCAAGACCTGTTCGGCCTCCTGCAGACTCGATTACTCTGCAATCACAACTGCCCTGCAGCAATTCAAACAGCTGATTTTTCCTGGATTCGTTATCATCAACAATCAGTACAAGTGGCAGCATCTTCTGTTTCATCTTACATTACAGCATTCATTGAATGAAAGAGTGATTTACTATTCAAGTTCCTCCATAAGGTCAGTATAATCTTCTTCTGATTGTCTGATCATGTTTTCAACTGCATTCAAATCACCATCAGAGCAAGCTTTCTCAATGCTTTTCATTATTTCCAGCAGGGCTTTTGCTCCAATATTACCGGATGAACCCTTTAATGAATGTGCGTATTTTCTGACTGATTCAATATCATTCACTGAAGCTGCATTCTTCAATGATGTCATGATTTCATCAGCATTGCTCTTGAAAAGATCAAGAATCTCTTTGACAAGTTCATCATCATCTCCGAGTGATTCCCTGAGAACTGATCTGTCAAATACGGCAAATTCCTTTTTCTCTTTCCCGGTCTTCCGTTTTGCTTCAGAAATGAATTCTCTGGAGCGGACTTTCTGAATCATCCTGGTTAGTGTTTCTGGTTTAACTGGTTTGGAAATATAATCATCCATTCCGGCCTGAATGCATTTCTCCCTGTCACCATCCATGGCGTGAGCAGTCATGGCTATAACAGGCACTTCATGATTCAGAACAGATGACTGCGGATCTCTGATGATGTATGTTGCCTCAAATCCATCCATTTCCGGCATCTGAATATCCATCAACACAAGATCGTAAACATTTTCTTTAAGCTCACGAACGGCTTCCATACCGTTCTCAACGGGGACTGCGGAATATCCGAGTTTCTCGAGCATTTTCAGGGCTACTTTCTGATTTACCGGATTATCTTCTGCAAGAAGGATTCTGAATTCTTCCTTTCTTAGTTCCGCTAAAGAGTGTTTTGTGATGATACCTCTGCTCTCAATTCGTGTACTACACTGGCCATCCATCACGTTCATGCTTATTAAGCAATCCCGAAACTGGGATATCTTCACAGGTTTGGTCAGATAGGCGGAAAAGCCTGCCTGCATCATCCTGGAGGCATCTCCACGCGCTGCTATGGATGTATACATGATTAAAAGCAATGTATCTTTCAGGTTAGGGTCACTCTTGATCTTCCTTCCAAGGGTTTCACCGTCCATGTCCGGCATCTGCATATCCAGAACAGCTATATCGAATGGATCATCATTTAAAAGGGCATCTCTCAGAATATTCAGCGCGGACTTGCCTGAGTCTGCTTCCTGGTACCTGCAGCCCCATTTTTTCATCATACCTGCAAGAATAATTCTGTTTGTATGATTATCATCCACAATAAGAATTTTCAGTGAGTTGAGAAGAGTGGATTCATCAGTCTTTATTTTCCTGGAAACCTGTGCGGGTTTCCTGATTATCATATCAGCTGTGAACCAGAAGGTTGAACCCTTTCCAGGTGTACTCTCAACGCCTATTTCGCCTCCAAGCAGATCTGCGATCTGTCTGGAAATGGTCAGGCCAAGCCCCGTGCCTCCATATCTTCGGGTTGTTGAAGAATCCGCCTGGGTAAAAGGATCGAACAGATTCCGGAGTTTGTCCTGTGAAATACCGACTCCTGTATCGGTAACAGAGAATTTAAGAAGAACCCTCTTCTCAGCTTCTTGTACTATATCTACGGTTAGGACTATCTCGCCTTCCGAAGTGAATTTAATCGCATTTCCAAGAAGATTGATGATTATCTGCCTCAACCTGCCGGGGTCACCTTTAAGAAGTGATGGGACTTCAGAATCTATATTCATCATTAATTCAATATTTTTCTCACATAAGCGGACGGCTGCAAGATCAGCAATACTTCCGAGCATTGTGCGAAGATCAAAATCTATTTCTTCCAGTTCAAGTTTACCGACTTCCATTTTAGAGAAATCCAGGATATCATTGATAATTGACATGAGTGATTCAGCGCTTTCCTGTATCGTCTCAGTGAAATCCCTCTGTTCAGGATTCAGATCAGTTTCGAGCAGGAGTCCTGTCATGCCTATGACGCCGTTCATAGGTGTTCTGATTTCATGACTCATATTCGCGAGGAACGCGCTTTTAATACTGCTGGCCTTTTTTGCTTCCTCCTCGGCTCTTTTCTGACTGGATATATCGACGAAAGCTTCAAGAAGAACGTTTTCACCGTTAAGTTCAATCGGAACGACTGATTTAATTATAGGTATTCTCTTTTTATCTCTGGTCAGCAGAATTCTCTCGGAATCGTCAACCTTTTCGCCAAGGTCAAGAATAGGACATCTTCCAATCTCTGTCGGACATATGAAATCATGGCAGATATTTCCTTCTAACTCTTCTGGTTTTCTTCCAAGAATATTTCTCGCAATTCTGTTTGCGCTGATTATTCTCTTGTCTCTGCCGATTATCATTATTCCGAAAGGCACGGATTCCAGAATGGTTTCATTTGTCTTCAGCGCTTCATTCAGTTCATCTTCGGATTTTCTCTGTTCAGTAATGTCTCTGTCTACCCCACGATAGCCAAGAAGATCGCCGTTTTCATCGAGGATAGGAACTCCATTTGTCAGTAAGATATGGATATTTCCATCTTTATCAAGAATTCTGTTTTCCATATCGACGATATTCATTTTCTTCAAAGCAATCAGTTGGAAAATCTTTGAGATACTACTGGAATCCTCAGCTGTCATGAAATCAAACGGTGTTTTCCCAAGTACTTCAGAAGCTGTGCATCCGATAAGGCTTATTACGTTATCAGAGCAGAACGTATACCTGCTGGATGCGTCTATCTCCCATACCCAGTCCGCGCTGCAAAGCGCAATATCTCTGAAGCGATTTTCACTCTCGGCAAGTTCAAGTTCGATCCGCTTTCGTTCTGTGATGTCTGATATTGTGGCAAAAGAACCTGTTATTCTACCCTCTTTGTCTTTTCTCGGAACGACTGAAAGTGATACTGTTTTCCTGTTATTCTTCTCCGTGACAATCGAAAGCTCGTACCTTGAAGATTCACCATCTTTTCTTCTATCAGTCTGGCTGGACACGATATTCCGTTGGTCGCTGGAGACAAAATCCAGGAAAGATCTTCCGATAAGATTTTCAGTCATCTCGACCTCGAAGAGTTCGTAAAGGACCGGATTACAGAATAAGATGACATTATCGTTACTGACAATCAGAATGCTCTCCATGACAGAATTCAGAATTTCCATATGCATATCATCATCCCTTGAAGAATTCTCTGGACGAGTGATAGTATCTTTGTCTGTATTCAGATTATCCTTTTTCATGACACATCCTCTCAAATATTATCATGTTGATCTGAGCTTTCGATAACCGACAAACAGAGCAGGGATGATAAGGGATACAAGCATACCTGTGGAAGCAGCCTGGGGAACCTTTGAAGCGCCCCACAGGATGAAGAGTATCAGGCATACGGAAAGCCCCATAGTGGATGCAGTTATGGCTCCGGCTTTCCCGATCATTTTTGAGAACAGTCCCCAGATAAATGGTCCGAGGAACACCGAAGCTATAGCACCCCAGGATATTGACAATATGGTTACTATTACAGCGGGTTTCTGCCAGGCCAGAATCATTGACAGAATAATGAAGAATCCGCTGCTCAGCCTGCCCAGTTTTGTAAGTGTTCTGTCTGAGGCTTTCTTATTGATGAAACCGTGATAAAAATCCTTAGTAACAGTTGAGCTGGATATCAGAACAAGAGCTGCAAGTGTGGACATCGATGCTGAGAGAACAAGGAGCAGAATAATAACAGAGAGAGCTCCGGGAATCACTGTTGTCAGAAGCTCCGGCATTAAAGCGTCAAAAATTGGTGTTCCACCTTCTCCAAATGCTTCTGGAGTGTTTGCGGGAGAAAGGAATACCCTTGTAAGCGCTCCCGTGAAGTAGGCTATCCCGGTTACAAGAAGAGCAAAAATAGTAGAAGCTACGGTACCTATCCTGACTGCTTTCCGGTCGCGGACAGCGTAAAATTTCTGAACGAGCTGAGGCATCGCGAAAGGGGCTACACTGGTCAGGAAGACCAGAGAGAGCAGTGGAATAATGCCAGGTGGTCCTACAGAGCCAATAAGTTTTGGTTCAATCGCTTTAAGACTTGAGATTATGTTCGGTAAGCCTCCTCCCTTTTCCAGAGTAAAACGGAAAAGAACGAGAACACCTATAGTCATAACGATTCCGAAGATAACATCAATCATTGCCATGGATCTGTATCCGCCCATTATAAGGTATACACCCGTAAACAGCCCCATGAAAAGCAGTATCCATGCATATGGAAGCTGAAATGTGGATTCGAAGAGGTAGCTCAATCCCATGAAGACCGCTGCAGTATAAGGTATGAAGAATACAAAAATGGCGACAGCAGTGAAACCTTTCAGAAATGGACTGTTGAATCTTGCTTCCAGATATTCAGGCATTGTTTTGACGCCGAGGGAATGAGTTGCCGATTTTATCCTGTGACCAAGCAGAAGCCAGACACCAAGTACACCTATTAATGAATTACCAAGGGCTATCCAGAGAGCGGAGAGACCGAATCCCCAGCCAAGTTTGCCTGCGAAGCCTATAAAAAGTACAGCTGAGAAGTATGCGGTGCCGTAGGAAAACGCGGTCATCCATGGACCAACTTTACCACCGCCGAGAAGGAAATCGTTGTAAGAACGGGTTTTCCGCATTCCTAAAAGACCAATTATCATGATAAGAACCGCATACGCCCCTACTGCAAGGTAATTAACAAGCATTCCTCATACTCCTGAAGGTTAAGACATTTTATTTCAATCTCTGAATATAGGCATGAAGAATTACCGGAACACCCCCATCAGCGGGAAACATCGTGATCCAGATCAGTGGACAGCTCCTGAACTAGTTCGATACATGTTCGCTTCAGACGATCAAGCTGTTCGCCGGATATCTTTCTTCCAGACAGCATGAGTTCAATATCTTTCCATTGACGAAGAAGTCTGCCTTTTAAAATACTGTCAGTATCTCTGGCATCAAGCGCTTCATCAAGCTCTTCAGAACCCATGTAGCATGGAGAACCCGTCAGAAGTTCAGAAAGTTCGTATTCAAGCGCGGTGAGCAGTTCTTCCGGATCTTGCGCATCGTTGATATTCTCCTTCGAACTGTTTCGGCTGATTCTTTTCCTCATTACAAGGAATACGACCAGAGATACAAGTAGAAAAGAAGAAAGAATCAGTAATAAGGAGGAATTTCGATTATCATCGCTGAAATCAGTTTCAACAGAAGTCGTATGACAGGTGACATGCACCGAAAGCGTACAGGATGGAATGATAGCCTGATGGTAAAGCTCTGAGTCGGTGTCGAACCATGCAAGACTGTCCGGACCAATGACAACGATGCCGGTATCACTCGGTTCAATAACAATCCGGCATGTGACCTCTCCCCCATCAGGTTCGCTGAGTAATGGACCGGAAAGCATTGATGCCGGACCGCTGATTGTCAGAGAAGGCAAAGACTCGAGCTGTGATGCTCCAGGACCGGTTGCGGAGAGCTGAATACATTTCTCTCCTGACTGACTGTAACCACTCAGAATTTCATCCAGACTGAAGAAGATCTCTTCTGTTATTCCCGTGAAATCAGCAGGCTGTTCTTCTTCGGGAAATGGATATACTGCCAGCCATGAACCTTCAGAGGATATTTGCTGTTCAAGTGATCTATGTAAGAATCCTCCAGGGATGCCGATCCTGCCCCGCAGGACGGGCAGCTCAAGGCTGCAGGCAAAAGCTGGAGTTATTTCCAATGTGGCAAGCCATGTCTTGAAATGACCGTTCTTGCATCTTACCCATGTAAGTTCATTTGCGTCCTCAATAAGACCGGAAGAAGCGTACTCGGCTGCATCGAGATAGAGGTCAACAATTTCAGCGTTTCTCTGGGTTTTATATATATAGTAATCGATCTGGAAAGACTGTCCTGGATATACTCGACCGGCAGTATCAATCTCGATTTCAATCCATGCAAGTACTTCAGATTCGGTACTGCTCGGTGTGCTTCCTGTATCAGGAGTATGACCGGATGAAATAATCGAATCAGCAGGGATTTCACAGATTAATGTTCCATAGGAAGTTATTCTGAATGGTCCAACCGTGTGGATTCCATCTTCAATCGACATGAAGTTAATCGATAGAATAGTTTCCGAGTTTATCGAACTTCCTGATGATGTGGTTATACTGGAAAATGAATGCATCGTATTGCTGCCCTGGAATCTCAGTCCATCAGAACAAAGAGGGGCGCATTCAACATTTCTGATATCCATACCGGTGAGAGTGATATCAACAGAGAAGGGATTGCCGGTTCGTACAGAATCCGGCAAAGAGACTTCAATATCAGGAAGTAAGGTGAAAAGAGACAGAAACCACAGCAGAATTACCATATTGGTCCCGCTGGATAACCCATTTTCTTCGCCCCGGTTGAATCCTCCGCCTGATTGCTGTCTTCCACGAGATCCAGAATGGCCTGTGCCTGTTCAGGTGTCATTTCAGTGATCTGCGGCGGAGGCTGTTGCTCATCCTGCTGGTCTTCGCTCTGATCCTGCTGGTCTTCGCTCTGATCCTGCTGGTCTTCGCTCTGATCCTGCTGATCTTCGTTCTGATCCTGCTGATCTTCGCTCTGATCCTGTTGATCCTCAGGGGGTTCGTGATTGTCAAGCCAGTTAAGTCCAGCCTCAAGTCCGGTATTCTCGCATTTCAGAGAGAGACCATCTGATACAGCAGTTCGAAGAAAGTGTACTGATGACTCTACTCCGGCGTAATCGTTTTCCTTGATGGCAAGTGCGAGAGAAGTAAGATCCCTTGCAAGCATGAGTGTATCATCTCCCACATCAGTGATATCCATGGAAAGAATTGAATCGGCAACCGACAGAGAATCCGCCATGAATTGAGATGAAGCAAGATTATAGAGTATTCTTCCCCTTTCGGGCATCCTTGAAAAGAGTTCCGACAAGGCTCCGATCGCGCTCGAATATTGTTCATCAAGAAAGTACTGTGCCGCGATCTCCGCGAGTTCAGCAGGCGCGAGGTTACTTTGAAGCTGAAGTATCATGAGAAGGAAAATCATTTGCCCTTCCTCTCAACAGCAATCGCAAGAGAAAAGAGTATCAGAGCAGCTCCAAGGAAGTACTGGTATCTCCTGGTAGAAGTGGAACCGCCTGATGCAAACTCACTGTTTTCATCGGAAATATGTTCCAGAAATACCTGAACAATGGACGAGAGATCATCAGTCTGAGACAGTGGTAGATATACCCCCCCTGTTTCAGAAGCCAGTTTCATGAGAGATTCTTCCTCAAGAACTGTTCTCACTGTATCTCCTGCCGTATCAAGGAGAATGCCTCCATTTTCAAGAGGTATCGTCATTTCAACAGGTCCTCCGACTCCCACTGTCAAAAGACGCATATTGTTTGCTTTCGCGGTTTCTATCGCGCTTGCAGTCGCGTAATCATGAAACCCTCCATCACTGAATACTATTCCAAGACGGGCTTCAAGATCCATTTCAGGTAGCGCAGACACCATTATATCCACAAGATTTCCAAGTTGTGTTCCGCGGACAATATCGGTGTTGCTCCATGTATCATCAGGTAGTCTGCTCAGGAGAAATTTCCTGTCCAGGGTCAGAGGAGATGCAAGTCTGGAACTTCCTGAGAATATCACGAGTGCTATTCGTACATCGTCAAGTTCTTCTATCAGCCTTCTTATCTCCGCATTAGCCCTGACAATTCTGGATGGGGCTTCATCCAGAGATGACATGGATTGAGAGATATCCAGAGCTATTACGAGGTTCTTCCCTCCTGTTGAAACTATGGCAGATGATCGACCCCAGGTTGGACCACTCAGAGCTATTACTGAAAGAATCAAACCGGTCACCCAGAGGGTAATTGAGAATGATCTCTCCGGTGGAGGATGAATTCTGACTTTGTCCCAGAGAACAGGTCTGACAAATACTCTTAACAGTTTCATTTCAGAATTAAGCCACTTTTTCCTCAACCACCAGTAAACAGGTGCCAGAAGGAGCAGGAGAAGCAGGAAAGGGTGCTGGAATCCCATCAGTCACCCACAACCTTGAAAACGCGCCATTTAAGAACACTTGAAACCGCAAGTAGCATCAGTCCCCACACAAGAAATTGCATGTAAGAATCTCTGTATACGAAAAGACCTTCTGGAGGAAGAGTAGAAGCTTCAAGCGAATCAATTGCGCAGTAAACCTCATCAAGCTCCTGCGGCGATTCAACATTGAAAAGTCTGCCTCCGTTCAATCCGGCGATAGCTGAGAGAGTTTCCCTGTCAACTCCAAGTCCTTCTTCTGAAGAAGGAGTACCGATGGCAACGGTATATACTCTCAGGCTGTCCCCATGAATGGTATTGACAGCCTGCGCAACAGTAATGGGATCAATCCGGGAGGAGGTGTCTTCACCATCTGAAATGAGGACGATCACTCTTCTGGCTGTTTGTGAATAGTCAAACCCTCTGGCTGCTACTGCGAGACCTGCTCCGATAGCGGTTCCATCCTGAAGGGTACCGATTGAAGCGCTCTGAATGAATCTCTCAAGCGTCGAATGATCAAAAGTAGGCGGACAGATGGCTCTAGGTTGTTCCGCGTAGATCACCAGACCTATTCTGTCGTTTGGTCTTCCGTTTATGAATGTCAGAGCTGCTTTTTTAGCGGCTGCAAGTCTGCTTGGATAGTAATCACTTTGAGTCATACTTCCTGAAACATCCAGAGTTATTATGATATCCAGTCCCTCACCAGCTTCTGGAAGTCTCTCAAAGCCGTACTGTGGGCGTGCGAGTGCGATGAACAGAAGTGCGAACCCGATCCATTGCAGAAGGCTGGATACTCTATTTCCCGAATTGCTGTTTACAGAGGGAAAGGAAAAAGGTCCGGTATATGTCTGAGAGTGAGTCTTAACCTTTCTGAAGAAAAACTGCAGAATAATCAAAAGGAATGGAAACCCCAATAAAGCCGGCAGAAACTGGAAATTCATCGAAGATGCCAGTCCCTTCTGATGGAAGACAGCTTCGATGTAAATCTCTCAGCTCTTTCTCTTGAACCACCCCATGACGCGTATCTCTGAAGGGTAATCTCTTCTATGAGTTCGGTAGAATCCTCGGTGAATTTCCTGCCGTCCTTTTCCGAATGGGTAAGTCTGATAATTTGACGCCATGTAAGGGCGCGGTTGGATATTTTGAAGCGGAAAAATACTGTGTCTCTGAGCAATTTGTCCACATCTCTGTAATAGGTGATCCAATCACCGTTAGCGAACGCTGGTGAATCAATAAGCGCTTTTACTTCATCCAGAGGAGATAGAAGTTTCTTTTCTCCCGCATGAATATCTTCTGTGCCTGACAGTTTTTTCTTTTTTCTGTAGTACAGCCACGATAATACAGCAATAATGGTGATAACACCGATAAGCAGCATTGGAAACAGCCATGAAGTTGGAGGAGCCTTTTTCCATTCCTCCCAGAATCTATGCTGATTCAGGTAGTTTTCTGGAAATCCAGGAGGAATATCAATTCCAAGGGGAGATGGGAAAACCGAAACCATCCAGACCGAATCCGGCATGGTTCGCTGCACCAGAAGAACAGGCGGAGCAAAGAGTTCCTCAAGAGAGTCCGAGTGAGCTCCGAGCATAGGAAGATCGAGTGTGTCAAGGGAAAGCGGGACAAGTGTCACAATGCCGGCATCCTGCTCAAGCACATGCCAGTTCTCTGAAGATTCAAGCAATTCAACTGTCCAGCCATCCGGTACAGGGTATTCGACTGTTACGGGAATCCCGAGAGAACATGAAACTGCTTCGCTTCCGGAGACAAGCGAAATCATTATAAGAAAATCTATCATCAATGGCGTCTCCGCTTTTTCCTGAGTTCGAAGAATCTTCTAAGGGGCAGCACAAGATTATCGGCCGTTGAAATACTTATCAGGTCAAGTCTGTTGTCTTTGCATAGTTTCTCTCTTTCAGCCTGAACAAGACGTACCTGATAGGCGAATTTATCTCTCCAGGTTCGGGAACTTGTATTCACAACCTGTTCTTTCCCTGTTTCCGGATAGCGGAATCGAACGTGTCCCATAGGCGGCAGGTGAATTTCTCTGGGGTCAAAGACATGTATTCCTACAACATCATGCTTCTGTACAGTTGCATGAAGAAGTTTGCTGCCCCCCGGTATTCTGAAATCACTGATGATGAATACGAGAGCCCTTCTGTTGAGTACGCGACCCATGTACTTCAGAGCTTTATCAAGGTCTGCCGGTGCCTGTCTGTCAGGAACCTGAAGGATTCGCCGTACAAGACCAAGAGCGTGTTTCCTCCCCTTGTCCGGCGGGACATATTCATGAACCTGGTCGGAAAAAGTCAGCATTCCGACTCGATCATTACTTTGAGATGCTGAAAGTGCCAGTACAGCTGCTACTTCAGCAACACGTTCTGCTTTTGTAAGATTAAGTGATCCAAATCGAAGACTGCCTGAGAGATCGACAGCAAGAAGAACCAGTAACTCACGTTCCTCCCTGAATATTTTTACATATGGAATCCTGGTTCTTGCATAGACATTCCAATCGATGAGTTTCGGGTCATCTCCTTCTGAATATTCTCTGAGATCAGAGAACTCCATTCCCTGGCCTCGGAAGATTGATGAGTAATCTCCCCCGACAAGCTGTGCTACAAGTTTCCTTGTCTGGAGTTCAATCCTTCTGACGCGTTTGAACAGTGAGTGTACATTTTCCATGAAAATAATCTCTGTTACTTGACCGGAATCCTGTTTAGTATTCTGTCTATTATCTCCTCTACACCCACTTCTTCCGCTTCAGCTTCGAATGAGAGAATTATTCTGTGTCTGAGAACATCATGAGCAACTTCTTTTACTGTTGAAGGTGAAACAAATGATGATCCGTGGAGGAATGCCCTCGCTCTTGATGCTGCAAGAAGACCAAGTGAGCCTCTTGGACTGGCTCCAACGGTGATGAGATCATCAATATCCTTCAATCCAGCCTGTCTCGGGTGCCGTGTGGCGGAAACCAGCCTGACCATATAGTCAAGTACTCCATCTTCAACGATTACGCTGGAGGAGAGTTTCTGAAGTTCTATAACCTTTTCAGTTGATATCACCGGTTCAATATCCGGAAGAGGTTTGCCTCCTGTCCTTCGTAATATTTCAACTTCCTCAACAGCTGTTGGGTAGTCGATTTTCAGTTTCATTATAAATCTGTCCACCTGAGCTTCAGGCAACGGATAAGTGCCCTCCTGTTCAATCGGATTCTGTGTGGCCATAACGAAGAATGGAGACGGCAGAGGATATGTCTTGCCGCCGAATGTAACCTGTCGCTCCTGCATTGCCTCTAGCAGAGCGCTCTGAACCTTGGCCGGAGCTCTGTTAATTTCATCAGCAAGTATGAACTGCGCGAAAAGAGGTCCTTTTCTTGCGGTGAATGTACTTGTTTCCGGTTGAAATATCATTGTGCCTGTCAGATCCGCAGGCAGAAGATCAGGCGTGAACTGCAATCTTGAGAATGATGCCATTACGCACCTGGAAAGAGTTCTGGCAGCAAGCGTTTTTGCCAGTCCTGGCACACCTTCGATAAGAACATGACCATCACAGAGAAGCGCAGTCATTAATCCCTGACGGAATTCATCCTGCCCAACGATAACACTGGAAAAAACAGACTCCAGTTTATCCAGCAGAGGTTTTTCCGATTCAATCTGTTTCTCGAGTTCTTCAATCAGCTGTCTTGACATCCAGTTTCCTCCCGGCTTTTTCAATGTATTCACGCAATAAATATTCATATTCAGCCAGCTGCTGAGAAGTTCCAGCCTCAAACCTCATGACAAGCACAGGCTGAGTGTTGGATGCGCGAATAAGTCCCCATCCATCGGGGAATGAGACTCTTGCACCATCAGTGGTATCCACTGAATATCCAGCCTTTTCCAGCATATCTGTTACTGTATCGACAACGATGAATTTGCTTTCATCAGAGCATTCTTCCCTTATTTCGGGAGTAGAGAATACTTCAGGAAGATCTGCCAGGTAAGAACTCAGAGGAGCATCATCTGACGCAATTATCTCAAGCAACCGCATTGCAGCATAGAGTGCGTCATCGTATCCGTAATATCTGTCCCTGAAAAAGATATGTCCGCTCATTTCCCCCGCAAGTAGAGCATTCTCCTCAGCCATGGCTTTCTTGATAAGAGAGTGCCCTGTTGGTGACATCACAGCACGTCCACCCGCCTTTTCGATTTCAGAGAAAAACAGTTCTGAAGCCTTGACTTCAGAAATAATTGTTGCTCCAGGATTAACCTTTAGAAGTGATTTAGCCAGAATTATGAGGATTCTGTCACCCCGGACAACGTTTCCCTCTTCATCAAGTATTCCAAGTCTATCAGCGTCACCATCAAATGCAAGACCGATGTCAGCTCCTTCTCTAAGAACTGTTTTTCGAAGATCTTGCAGGTTTTCTTCTACGGTTGGGTCAGGATGATGATTCGGGAAAGTGCCATCCATTTCGCAGTAAATAGGAATAACTCTGCATCCAAGGTTTTTGAGGACATCAATCGCAATCGTGCCGCCAGTGCCATTTCCCGCATCTATAGCAATTTTCAGGGAACGATCAAAACAGAATTCAGAAAGAAGCCTGTTCGTATATGATTTCGTAATGGATTTACTTATTGCTGTTGCTTTTGATGCAACAGGAGGCACTGATGATATATCCTCCATTAATTTTCGGAGTTTCTGGATACCCTCACCCCATATAGTTTCATGTCCGAACAAGATTTTGAACCCATTGTATTCCGGGGGATTATGACTGCCTGTAATCATCACTGTAACATCCGGATTTAAAGTATACGCAGCAAAATAAGTCATTGGTGTTGTCTGCACTCCAAGATCAATAACATCTGACCCTGAAGTGATAATTCCATCTGTCAGCCAGCGGCAGAGAGTAGTGCCTGACGGTCTGCAATCTCTTCCGACAGCTACAACATTTCCAGCTATTCCTCCAAGAACTCTGCCCAGGTTTAATACGAGATGCTCATCAAGATCTGAGGGAAATATTCCTCTTATGTCGTATTTTCTGAATACACGGTTCTTCACTATGTCTGACGCTCCATTTTCTGATTCAGCGCGGGTAATTCCATCACGTATTGCCCGATTTTCGAATCGCTTGTGAGCCATCCATCGTGGATGCTTACAATTTGTCGTGCCAGTTCTACACCGAAAGCTGATTGTTTAACAGTCTTTGCAGATTCACCCTTGTATGCGATTTTCATTCTTACAGATACTTCGTCATTGAAGAGTACGATATGAACCAGAGATCCGGACACCATTATGCGTGAAATCTCTGATAGAATATTCTCTAGCGCATGCTTGAGGTAATGCCTGCTTCCGGTAACCATGACATTCTCATCAATGGACATCGCAAGGGAAACGCCTTTGGATGAAAACTCATCATTCCACTCGTTAAGAGTATCAAAAAGCAAATTGTCAAGAGAAACTGAAGAAGATTCAGCTTCATCGGGAAATTGTGAAGTGCCTGATAGATCCATCCTTTCAAGAAAGGCGAGTTCTTTCATTACATCAAGGAAGTTCTCAATTTCAGTAATCTCATTCGTAAGTCTTGTGAGATGCTCTTTTACACCGGGTGATCTGTCAGGTGGTTGCGAAAGCTCAATAGCTGTTTCTCGGAGTGATTCAAGAGGCTCTCTCAAGGAGATTCCTATCCTGGACAGCATATCGGATTTAAGCTTTCCCAACTCATCCAGTTCTTTAGTCAGTGCCTTGAGTTTATTCGAGAGGAGTTTGTTCTTTCTCATTAACGCAACGTTTTTTCTTCTGTTCATTTCCAGAATCAGAAACAGACAAAGAAAAGACAGAAATATGACAGATACTGGTAAATTCATGATTTCAGATCAGATCCTCCAACCCTCGCGCGATTATTATTTTGCGACCTGTCAGCTGTTCGATATTCCACGGTGTCATATCATCAAGTGTTAACATATCATGGTTGAACATGGAGCGAGGTAAAAAGACAGAATCGCCGGTGACATTTTCCGCCCTGATTGATTTAACGATATCATTCCCTGCCAGCAATCCTGAAACTCCCACTTCAGGACCGAAGAATGTGTTGTTTACAGACAGAATCTGATATTCTGATCCTGCCAGAACTCGTTTCATGAATGGTGCTGCAAGAGTTCCGGTGCATATCAGTCCCCTGCCAGAGAAATTTCTGTTTTCATACTCAAGGAGGTTTGAAAGCAGTCCAATTCCATTCTCCCTCAGTGTACATTCCTTATAATATGCAGAATCCGGAACATCCTTTCCAGAGAGAGAGAATAACTCATCCGCGGGATAGACCCAGGGCGTTCCTCTTCTTCTCAGAGCTATACTTCTCCAGCTATCACATTGATGAATTATTTCGGCAGCTTCTGACGGTGTCGGTCGTCTTATATCCTCCAGCCCGTCTCTGAATGATGTGATTCCCACCGGTACAACACCAACAGATGTTACAGAAGGGATATTTATCAGATCCCTGAGGGTACGTTCAAGAACTATCCCGTTATTCCACTCAGGCACAATAACGATCTGAGTTTCTACTGAAATACCGGCATTGGACAGGATTTTCAGTAGAGGGATGATTGGTTCTTCTTTTCCAGTTCCAAGCAATCTTCCTCTTTGAACAGGATCAGACGCATGAACTGAAACATGGACTGATGATAGATTCTTCTTAATAGCGATACTAACATCATTTCGATCGAGTGTGACGTAAGTTCCATGAAGGAAGGAATATCGGATATCATCATCCTTAACAAGAAGAGAAGACCTGATACCTGGAGGAAGTTGATCAATGAAACAAAAGATGCATTTTCGCCTGCAGATTCTTGGTGATTGTCCTTCAAATTCAAATCCCCATTCTATTCCAGGGATTCTCCGAATGATAATGTTCTTTGTCTGAATTCCCCGTCTGTATTTGATATTGATCAATGTTCCATTTGCGTTGTACATGAAATCAAACCAGTCATCCAGTATTTCACCATTACATGTAACTAGAATATCAGTCTTTTTCAAACCTGTTCTTGAGGCAGGAGAGCCTGGGTGAATGGAACGGATTCTGAGCAAGAGTCAGTCCAGCGTGTGCCGCATCTTGACTAAATCTGAATCAAGTTTGGATGCAATCTTGAGTTCGCGCTTTGCCTGAGAATTTCTACCTGTTGCTTCATAGACATCCGCTATAGCGAGATGAAAACCAACCGCTGCTTTCATATTTCCAGCCGTAATAGTGAGTCCCTTTCTGAAATTGTCTTCAGCTTCATCGTATCTCTCGAGTAGAAGGCAGCATCTGCCAAGCATTTCTCTTGCTTTCATTCGATAGTCAGGGCTTTTAAGAACCTGTTCAAATTCGAAGTGAGCTTCACGATAAAGTCCCATCTCCATGTATGCTATTCCAAGATCGTAATGCGTGGAGTAATCATCCTTTGAAACAGCTGAATCAATACCATCCTGGAATTCACGGATTATGCCTGCCAGCGCGGTAGCTGTATTCCTGTCAAATCTGCGATCTATGTCTGCCAGTATCATTGCGATATCAGCGTAGTCATCACTGTCGACAAGTCCCGGACGAATTCCGTCCATCAGTGTTCTTGCCATTTCAAAATTTGAGTCGACAGCAACAGATTTTTCCAGAGCAGCAAGGGCTTCGTGAGGGCTGTCGTTTAGAAGGTATGCTACTGCCAGTCTGTAGAATGCTCTGGCCTGCCCTTCAGTATTCATCGATTTCCTGATTCTAACAACCTCTTTAGCCGCACTCAGTGATTCAGGACAGATATCAAGCACACCCTCAAGCAGTTCGAAAACCATATACTCCCGCTCATTAGCGCGGTAGATCGTGCAGGCTCTCAGATATGCATCAATTGATCCGTAGAAATCACCTACTTCAAGAAGGAGGTTTCCGAGTTCTACAAATCCGAGGCCATCTCCACGAGATCGATCGAGATTATCTCTCATATCATCAACCTGGAGAGATAGAGCTTCCTGAAGCTGTCTTTTTGAGACAAGGCTCAGACTTACGAGTATGTCTCCGAGCTTGCGATCGTCTTCCGATTCTCTCTGGATCTGCAGTGCATCAAGAACATCATCGGCCTCAAGTAATCCCTCGGCTACGAAATATTCACCGATACGCTTTCTTTTTGATAGAACATCTCCTTCATAATCCTGGGCTTGTTCAAAGAAACCGGATTCATCGTATTCGATTTCTTCAGGCGAGGATGATAAAGAATCTTCTACGAATTCGACCTCTTCAATTGAGGGCGGTAAGATGGGCTTTTCAGGTTCAATCTTTTCAGGTGGTGGCGGCGGTGGAGGTTCAGCTAATCCAAGTTTCCTATTCAATTGTTCAAGTTTGAGTTCGAGCTGATTGAGTTGGTTAATGCCTCTGTCACGTGCAAGCTGAATAGAATTCTCCAGGCTTTCGAGATCCTCAAGTGATGCTGCAATCTTGGCAAGTCGGATTACCCACTTATCATCCTCCGGTTGAAGCCTTGTCATGGCCATGCAGGAACGCAGGACTGCCGGGTCTTTTATGGCAGGCTTTGATTTGAGATACAGAATGAATTCCTTTTCTGCTTCATCAGGTTTATCCTGTTTATCAAGGTTAATAGCTTTCAGGTAGTGAGACATTGCAAAGCTATCGTCGATTCGCAGGGCTTTTCTTGCAACTGATAACGAAGCTGAATGAAGACCGTTATTGCAGTATAGTTCTCCTGCTATGCAGAATTGTTCGAGAGCCTTGTCAAGCTGATTAAGTTTTATGAGAACATCACCGAGAGAATTGTGAATTGAAGGTTCTTCCGGATACTGATTCATCATATGATTCAGTACTTTCTCTGCACTGTCGTACTTTCCCTTTTGAATCAATTCCTGTGCTTTGCGTCGCTGTTCTATATCAATCATGTCTCATCCTTTTGAATACATTATACATTAAATGCATCAATCGAACATGGTGGAAGCCAGATGTCCATTAACAATAACCCCTGCAATATCTGGCACAGCCAAGTGATAAGCAATACCACGGTAATCATCAAGATCCCATAGTATCATATCCGCATCCATTCCAGGAGCAAGTGCACCCTTGCGATCAGCGATACCCAAGGCAGCTGCTCCGTTGATTGTGGCGGCGGTTACCGCTTCTTCTATTGTAAAGCCGCACTGACATACCGCAAGGTTGATCATGAAAGGCATTGATTCACAAAAACAGCTGCCAGGGTTGAAATCTGTTGCAATGGCAACACATGCTCCAGCATCAAGCAGTTCTCTGCCACGCGGGAATGGTTTTCCGAGAAAGAGTGCCGTTCCGGGAAGAAGGGTTGCCACTGTATTGCTGGCAGCAATCCGTTCTATGTTCTCTTTTGAAATTGATAGAAGGTGATCTGCGCTTACGGCATCGTTTTCGACTGCTACAGCTGCGCCGCCTGTATCATGGAATTCATCTGCATGAATCTTAAGCTTGAAACCCATTTCGGCTGCGGCTCTGAGATATCGAGCTGATTGCTCGGCTGTGAAAACACCTTTTTCACAGAAAATATCGACAAAATCGGCTAATTTTCTTTCTCTGATTACAGGCAGGACTTCTTTAATCAGATAATCAAGGTACTGATCGGGATGATCGGTGAATTCCAGCGGTACTTCATGTGCTCCCAGAAAAGTCATCAATATAGTCTGAGGACAGTTATCAGCGGCATCTGAAGCGATCTGGAGGCATCTCAGCTCGGTATCAGCGTCAAGTCCGTAACCACTCTTCACCTCAACGGATGTTGTTCCAAAATGAAGCATGGTTCTGAGATGCTTTACGAGTGTCTCCTCAATCTGAGCAGAAGTGGCAGTCCTTGTTCTTGCAACGCTGTTAAGTATTCCTCCCCCTGCCCTTGCGATTTCCTCGTAATCCGCACCGGACGCTCTGAGAGCAAACTCAGCCTGTCTTGTTCCGGCATATAGCGGATGAGTATGTGAATCCACAAAACCAGGTGTGACAACTCTGCCGGTCGCATCGATCTCAAGAGCATCCCGGTTCAGCTCGATGTTGGCTGAGATATCAGAAGAAGTGCCGGTCCAGACTACTCTGCCATTCTGCGCAGCAATTGCTCCACCGTGGATGATGGATAGTTTTGATGCATCCTCTCCCCTGCGCAAACATGGGGAGCCGGTCATTGTAACCAGCTCCCCGACATTTCGTATAAGCAAGTCAGATGGAATCTTCATCAAGGAATTGTTAAGCCTGTTCAGTGATTATAGAGGCAACCTTTCTGCCGCCCATGCTGTGGAACTTCAACCTGCCGTCTATTTTAGCGAATAGAGTATCGTCATTACCTCTTCCGACGTTAACACCGGCATGTATCCTTGTTCCGCGCTGCCTTATAATGATAGTTCCAGCCGACACCAGCGAACCGGCGGCAGCTTTAACTCCAAGCCGTCTTCCGGCACTGTCCCGGCCATTACGAGAACTGCTTGATGATTTCTTATGTGCCATTATTATAAGAACCTTTCAATTTTTCGATTTATCTGTTTACTATGAATCTTGTAGTCCAGGAAGAATTTCCGCTGTTGAATCGTACAGTATACATACCGGAAGGTACTTCCGAACCGTTGTGTTCCGCGCAGTTCCATACAAATGTTTCCATTTCGGTGGTCATTTCCTGTGAATACACAGAACGGCCTGTAATATCGTAAATTGCAACGATTCCTCCAACCCCTGTAACAGGCAATGAAATATTAAGAGATCCATTCGCAGGATTTGGGTAAACACAGAGCCTTCCTGTTCCAATACTCCCTGTTTCGGAATCTTCTATACCTACATTGTATAGAACAAAACTGACTTCTACTCGTTCCTCTGGGCCTACTGCAACATCAGTAATAATCTGGGGAACATATCCATCAGCGCTGACCTCTACATCGTATGTGCCCGGCACCAGGGTTTTATGATAATCTCCGAGAGTCACATCGGTGCGGCAGAAGCGCAGTGGTGTGGAATCCGTTCCATCGGATATACCCATGGATATCATGGCATCGAGCGGGTCTCCGGAAGCATTCGTTACCGTTCCCCAGATACCGTAGATACTGGTTGTGAAGAAGTCCAGTGTTGCATGATAATGAGCCATATTTATGTCGGGCCAGTCAGATGGCGCGAAAGTATCATGTGTCTCGATTGTATAATCAACAGTGCCGCACTCACCGTAGCTCCAGTCGTTAACGTCTCCATTTATTGCATACCAGCTTGCACCAGGAAGAGCAATCCAGAAAGCTCCGCCGCTCCCAAAATAGTCGATAATTCCGGGATCATTGACATAGCTATTACACTGGGCATCGAGCAGATCATAATCCTCAGGCAGAGGGCTAACTGTGTAATTCCAGACAGTGTTGATGCATTGTGCTCCACTGTGAAGTGAAAGACCGGTAGAGAAGGGATTTATGAAGTTTTCAATATCCGGCCAGTTCTGCATGGTAAGGTCACGAAGAGCAGCCGTTTCCGGTTCGGAAAATGCTGTTGAGCCCCCGCCGCCGCCTGGTCCCATATAACTGCAGTTTCTGTTCAGATCGATACCGTTCGCGTTGTATCTGTTGCTGCTGTAGTATCCGTCAGGATTGAGTACCGGGATTATCCAGGTTTCGCTGTTGTTGATAATGTATTGGCAGGCAGGATCATCTGCGTAGCCTTCAGTGAGTTTGTTCAGATAGCATAATGTAACTGTGGATGCAATTTTCTCATTACCGTGAATACCTCCGTGGATTCTCAACTCCGGTTCAATTTCCTCTACGCCAGGATTATCCGACACGATTACAGCCAGAATTGGTCTGACCTGCACGCTATAACCTATTGTGTCAAGAACACAGATATCAGAATGGTTTGAAGCTATTAAAGCAGCTGAATCGTAAATATCAAGAAGTGAAGGATAAGGGATGAGCGGTTCGGGAACCGGGATATGCATAGGCTTGAAACCAAGGTGCCGCAGCAACTCCTCCTGATCGGCATTCACATAAACGGTGGCTTTATCTCCGTGAGCCCATTCGATAAGAAAACCCTGATCCTCAAGCACTTTTATGTCAGTCTGGCTTATGTTTTCAATTCTTACGGAGTAATAGGGAATAGAATAACTGAAGTCGTCAGAATTCATTGTGTTTCCAGCAGAGGATACACCCATAATAATCAGTGGAATGATAATAGAAAATTTTAACATGATACTCATCTCATTTCAAGATATTTGGAAATTCACTAATATGCAGTAATATACTAATTTAGACTATATAGTATGCTACAATAAGGCTATATGAGTCAAGTCTGTTTCCGGAATTCACCTCTTGCGGTATTGTACTTTGGATTTGTAGTATATTGCCTTCGGTAAATCGGGGCGTGGCGCAGTTCGGTAGCGCACCTGCTTTGGGAGCAGGGGGTCGCCGGTTCAAATCCGGCCGCCCCGACCATTCCTACTTCCGGAGAAGATTTCTGACACCCATCCACCTGTGCTTTCTGTCCTGTGCAGTGGAAAGCAGTTTTCGAACAGCATCTTCGTCTTCCTTCGTTCCAAAAGCAATGAGGGTGTCTCCCTCACCCGTTCGAAAGTCTCCCGAGGGGCTGTAGATCATGCTTCTATCTTTACGGCTCACAGCAATAATCACAACTCCGGTATTCTTCTGTATTTCAAGTTTTGAGAGTGATAATCCAGCAGATGGGCTTCCCTCATGCACGGTGATGCTCAGATATCCGGCAGTTTTTCCGCGGGCGTAAACAATTTGATCAAGGAAAGCTACAACATAAGGCCTGAGTAATTCGTTTGATATTCTGAATCCTTCGGCATTACTCGGGTTGACCGTTCTTTTAGCACCCACAAGTTCCAATTTTTTTTCCGCGGAAAGATCAGAGGCGATTGAATAGATATTAAGCCTCGGATTAATTCTTCTGGCTGAAAGACAAAGGAAGACATTGCTTCTGTCATCGGGCAGTATGGAATAAAGAACATCAGCATCCGGAACGCCGGCATCCTTCAATGTAATATCTAACAGACAATTACCTTCTGTTGCAGTAACGTCCATATTCAGTTCCTGCAATCTCTTGAGAGCTTCCGGATCCCGGTCAATAACCGATACATTGAATTCATGATTAAGCAGTTCTTTTACTACACAGATTCCTGTTTCGCCAAGACCGCATACGATGCACTTCGTCTTACCGTGATTAGTTGCGGTCACGTTTTTTTCTCCCTCTTCTACGCTTGCCGCGTTCCAGCACTCGAGCAAGTGCCTGAAGCTGCTCGGGGGACTCGATTGTAAGCAGGATATCTCCCTCTTCCAGAGCGTATTCGTATCCCGGATTGCAGATGATACTTTTATCAGCTTTCATAATTGCGAAAATTCTGGCTCCGGAGATCCGTCCAAGATCGAGTTCACCTAAAGTTGCTCCGATGGATGAACATCCTTTTTCAATAATGTATTCCTCCATCCTGCAGTCATGCTCAGGATCCCCGATCATTTTGTCAAGGAAATCCATTGTGTCCTGATTAAGAAGATCAGCTACAAGATTTCTTCCAACAGCAATGGAAGGCGTGAATGAAGAACTCGCGCCAACAAGAGCAAGTTTTTCCTCACTTTCACTTCCTGCCGCCCTGCTGAAAATTGTAAGATCATCATTAAGAAGATGTGCTGAGAGAGTAAGGAAAAGATTTGAAGTCTCGTCAGGAAGTACAGAAACAAATCCCTTTGCACGATGGATTCCGGCATCGTTAAGCATAATTTCGTCTGAACGATCCTGTGGAAAGTAGTAGAACCCTCTCCTTTTTCTTAAATCAGGAGGAGGATTGTCATCAGAGCCAATTCCTACAACCGATAGATTCACGCGAAGGAGTTCGTCGATAACAACAGCACCTGCTCCAGTACAGCCGCATACAATGTAATGTTCGTTCAGCATTGCTACCCTCTTGAGAAGCGATCGTCGTTTCATGGTTTCAGCAAGGCGGGAACCTACCAGATAGGCTACGAAATTCGCATTCACATACAGGATAACCATATACGCGATAATTACGAAAAGGGTTACCCATATGTTATATGCTTTTCTCCATTTATCATCCATGAATTCGTAGGCATAATCGCGAATAACATCATCGTATCCGACCGTTGTGATAGTAATGGAGGTCATGTATCCAGCCAGCAGCACCTGACCGAAGAAAGTGTTCTCATCAAGCATCATTTCGATCCGAGCTTTTTCGGTAAGCTGTTCGGCTGAAGGATTATTTACACTCAGCAGTTCTTCAAGGCGTTGTGACAGATTAGTCTTTTCTATGGAAGTTTTATGTGAAGTGAAAACCATAAAACCGGTTATACCAATACCCATAACCAGAACAAAAAGAGTAAGAGCAACAGCAATTTTGCTTGAGAAGAATACAGCAAGACCGCCACCCCTGGTCAGTTTTCTTATCAGTATATGTGATTTGTTACGCTTTTTCCAGATGGACATTGGTTATTTACATGATCCATTTCTGTTCTTCGCACTGGGTTTTGAAGGTGATATGTTCCACAATTCATCGAATGCCTTATCCCAGGTTCTGGCCATTGCCATTTTTCTTGCTCTCGCGCTCATGGATTTCATCATTTCTTCATTCCTCGCAATGCGCAATATAACGGAAGCAAGTGATTCCGGATTATGACTTTCAAAAACAAGACCGGTCTTTCCGGGTTCAATGATCTCCTGTGGTCCTCCCCTGTCGCTTACTATTGCAGGAAGACCTGAAGCCTGGGCTTCCAGAACCGAATTACCAAAAGTATCTGTGGAACTTGGAAATACAAAGATATCTCCCGAGGCGTAAGCTATGGACAAATCCTCTCCGTGCAGTTCTCCGCAGAAGTAACAGCCCATGCCGCTGAGTTCGTTAACAAGTTCTCCAAGGTAAGGGCCATCCCCCAATATGTAGAGTTCAAGAGAAGGTAGTGAATCCTTTGCTGTAATGAATGCGCTGGCCAGTATATCAAGGTCTTTTTCTCTGGAAACTCTGCCTGCGTATACAAGGCGGATGGATCCGGGATTACCACCGTATTTCCGCACGAATTCATCGGATCTCCATACAGGTGAGAAAAGGTCGCAGTCAGTTCCTCTTGGAAACAGCTCCATCCTCTCTCTTGGAATGCCCATAGCCTCAAGATCGTTCATATAGAATCTGCTGGGGACAAGTACTGTATCAACACTGTTATAAAACCATGCAGCGGCTGTTCCAGCGAATTCTCCCATTTTACCGTCCTGAACAATATGATTAACATGTCTGGGGTAATCTGTGTGATATATACCTGCCGCAGGGATACCAAGGAGTCGAGATATGCCCAGAGCGGCAAATCCTACCGGACCCGGCGTAGAAATGTACATCATCCCGAAGCCTTCCTCCTCAACAAATCGAAGCACTTCAAGAAAAGGAGGAACAGAAAGAAGTTTTGAGTGGTAATCAGGAACCGGAAACTCGCGAAGCGGAGGAAAATTCACAACCCATCCGGGGAAAGAGAGCGGTCTGCTCTGTGAGGCGATTACCGCCATTTCCCTTCCTGTATCGATCGCCAGCCTGCTGTATTTCTGAATTGTGCGTGAGACTCCGTTAAGGTCATCGATTGTATCGGTGAACCAGACTCTTTTGCAGGGATTTCGCAGACTGCTGAATATCTCAGGAGATAATTCTGCTGAAACGGTCTCAACAGCCTCTCTGCCCTTCTTTCTGTTTAGATAGGCCAGAGGATAAGGGATATTAAGCAGTACAACTGGAATAAGCGCGGTAAATGCTTCAAGAGCATCGAGGAGTCTGCCATCCGAAATCCTCTTGATAAGAAGAGAGGAATAATGCTTAAGAAGGCTGTTGCTGAGCCTGTTAAGGATTTCGAAAGTTCTTTCGTCTATTCCTTCCGCTTCAAGTTCAGGACTGCCCGATCTCAGATTCAGATCTTTTCCTATTTCTATCAGCTGGTCAGCGAAAATAGTTTCAAAATCCGATTCTCCTGACTTCTTACCTTTTTTGATCAATTGATGAAAAAGAAAATCTGCCTTATGCCAGACAGTTGGTTCAGCTGAGGTTATCGAGGGCCGAAAGAATCTGTCTGCGGCAAGAGTGGCAATAGTCGGCATTTTCTGTGCTGTAAGACGGTCACGATAGAATGAATATGCGATAGAGTAAACAGAGTAAGCGGAGCGAATCGCGCTGCCGTGTTCACCCTTCGGGATACCTTTTCCATTTCTCACGCCATCAAGGTATTCTTCAAGATTATTCGCGTCTCTTACTTCAGTATATGTAAGTCCCATGAATCTTCCGCAGTGATCGTCTGATCCGCCTGTAAATCCATTAAAGTCAGGATCTTCTCTGATCGATCTGACAATTGGAATTACGGAGATGTTTTCATCCCGTGATCTTACGCCGTTGAGAGATTCCACAAGATCGACATTATTAATGACCATTTTGAATTCTTCCGGAGTAAGGTCTGTTCCCGGGAAATAGAATGGGTGCGCCAGCGAATGAGAAAGCTGCTGATCGGCAAAATATTCCATAAGTGCCGGAAAAGAGTCTCTCAAAGGAATCATTTCTTCGTGCTGCTCCGGAGTCAGATTGAATACAAGGATATGCAAAGCAGCTCTTCTGCCGGGCAGAAAAGTTCTTACTTCCTCGCTCAGGAAAGTATCAGGATGGTGAGAAATGCTCAGACAGCCATCAATCGTGTTGATATCGGTAATGGTAACGAAATCCATCCCGCGTTTCTTAGCGAGTTCATAGATCAATTCAGGCGGAGTAAAACTCTCAGGTGCTTTGAGCGCTCTGAGAATCCATCTTCCCGATTCTTTTGAATACTTCGAATGTACGTGCAGATCACATGAAGAAGCGGACATGATACCTCCTGTTGAAACAGGTAAATATCATAAGAAACTCATATACAGGCAAATTCTTTATCGTTCTATTGCTATTATTCCCTGAGGGCCGTCTCCGGCGGTGAGAGAGCCCAGAAGGACCTGAGACTGCCAGAGAGCACGATAGACCTTATCTCCATCAAAGTCGGTCATATAGAGAGTATCCCCGCTGACGGCAAGACCTGCAAGCGTAATCGATGTATCAAGCACCCATGTTGAAAGAAGTGATCCGGATTCGCTGTAGAAGAAAATCGAAGAGCCCCAGTCACAGCAGGCGAAAGAGCTACCCACTCTAACAGGTGAATGCGGGGTACCTCCGGTCTGCACCTGAGCTTTAATTGTTGCAGTAACAGGATCGATGATGGAAACAACACCGTCATCGTTATCCGTGTAGGTGTAAGAGAATGCATGGATGTTCCCCGTTTCACTGCAATACCACAGATCGATTGTGTTCTGCCCCGTATCGATCCATCCAGTTTCCTCGAGAGTCACCGCATCTAATACAGTTACTCCGCCGGGAGGATTGGGTTCTGTATAGTCCCCGTGGCTAACGAATATGCTACCTGATGCAATTGTAATTCCGTAAGGATATTCGGTAACATCCACTGTTTCACCAAGTGTCCAGCTATCAGTTGACACGGCTGCTATCTGGCCGGTAAGCAGAAAAGTAACCCAGATTTTGCCGTTGTCATAAGCCATGGCCCAGGGATTGCTGCCCCCTGGAAAGGTAATCTCGTGCAGTAATGATCCCGATACTGACAGATCGACGACATGGAGCACAGAGGAAAGGGAGCTCAGAACTGCCAGCTTGTCAGAACCCAGGTAGAAGAAATCATTTGGTGCATCACCGGTAATGTAGGCCGTCGATACCAGCAAATCACTTTCGGGGAAGTATAGATCAACGGTATTAGCCAGTCCGTTGAACCATGCAACCACATTACCGCTGGGATTAGTTCCAGGATCTGGTTCAACAGGGGAATTGCAGGATACCGCTAGAAACAGTATCAGTGTAATACTGGTGAGAGTGAGAACATTGAGATGTTCTTTTCGCATCATGTTTCCTTCCTTGTCTCCGGGACACGCACCAGAGCGTGCATGTCTTATTTTCCGGGACACGCACCAGAGCGTGCATGTCTTATTTTCCGGGACACGCACCAGAGCGTGCATGTCCCTCAATTGCTCCATTTGATGCTGAAGGTGAAAGTTCTTGGTTTTCCTCTGAATCCGCTTGTTTCCTGGTATTCTTCGTCGAACATATTTTCGACCGATGTTCCTATAGAGAAATTACCTGTAAATGGTATAGGCATATCCAGTCCGGCTGAAACGATTGAATAAGCAGGAAGCCAGGAAGTTTCGCTGTAATTCTTGAACCTTATGCCCATCCCGCCTAGAGACACCGAACAGTGAATTCCGCTGAAGATATCAAGACCGGTTTCAAGACCGAATGTATAATCAGGTGTATACGGAAGAACACTGCCGTAATTTGTTGATTCCGGCGAGTCATCGGTAACGCTAAGAAGAGTGAAACTGACTCTGACTGTCAGTGATCTGTACCTGAACAGAACCTCGGTTTCAATACCTTTTCTTAATGCTTTTGAGATATTAACAGGTGACCATAGTCCGTCACTTCCGGGTTCCCATCTTATGAGATCATCAGTCATTGCCAGGAAACCGGTTGTTGACACTTTTATCAACTCGCATCCGATGAGTGATACTCCGATCTCAGTTTCCAGAGAGTTTTCCGATTTCAGATCGGGATTCCCTCTCGCGAAAGTGTCCTCAGGCCAGTACAGATCGTTGATGGTTGGTCTTCTGAATCCCCTGGATCCGCTTATATGACAAATGAAAAGAGAATCAAATACAGGTACACCAGTGGAGAGTACTGCTCCAAACCTTGTATCTCCGTTCGATATACAGTTCAATCTTGTCGATACTGTTATTGATAAATCGTCAGTATATCCGGATGAAAACGATAGATCACCTGTCAGCCTGTCTCTCTCTCCTAGAGAAGTACTCCATACCTGCTCAAATATGCTCCTCCCTGCAATATGCGTTTCAAGACACAGGAATGATAAATCGTACTCAAGAGTAAGTGATCCTCTTAATTCGTCGTGAGTATCATCAATGACTGTCGGAGTTGCAGATCTGTAGATATGTCTTCCCGTTCTGAAGTCGGTGGAAAGAGTGTAATCACTCAGTATCCATCGTACCCACCCGTCAAAAGAGTACCTCTGTCTTCTTCCGTCAGTTGGAGGGCTCCAGTCCGGGCTCTCGGTTTCTCCCCCTGAAGCAGCTGCCATAAAACCATATCTGAATCCATCCGTGTTCCCGATGAAGAGTACTACCCCGTCGTGCGCTACGGTGCTTTCTATTCCAACAAGCCTCCTGATACTCAGAGCCAGTCGATTTCTGCCTGTCGAGACTCCGCAGGATAAACTCAATGCGCCATTATCACTTATGGAAACAGCTGCTCTTGAAGGTAATCCGGGTGATTCGGGCAGAAAATTCAACGATCCCGCCATTCCACCCTTCAGGAAGCCGGACCCTCCTCCCCTGGCTATTTCAACTCCGCTGAACACAATTGGATCAAGCGTCAGGCCGGGAAGGCCATCAAGCGAACTGCCAATATCATGACCATCCACGTAATATCCTGAATGTCCCGGATCACTTCCTCTAAGTGAAACAGATATCACAGGCATAGCGCCGCCATATTCCCTTACGTAAATACCGCTGCAGCGGCTGTTCAGGCTCCGAAAACCGGTCCTGGCAATGAATTCGATGTCATCCCGATCAAGCACTGTAGTCGATGGAAACTGGTTTCTGAATCCTCTACGTGATGCGATTACCGAAAGTACCATTCCAGAAGGAACAGGCACGGGTACAAGTATTACATGTCCGGATGTCGGTACAGATCCCCGCCATGTGTTATACCCTATAGAATGTATTTCAATCGAATCAGGTTCAGATGTGATTAGAACCGCGCCTTCAGAGTCAGTTATACCTATGATTGTGCTGTCTGAGCAGACGGATGCTGCAATTACCGGAAAACCGGCGGTATCGCTGATCGACAGAGTAGTCTGAGAGACAGCAGAAATTAAAAGAAGAACATGAAACAAAAATACCTCCTGCGACTGATGAAGCCGCGGAGGCTCTGGCCGGAACTAGCTCCCTCAAGCGGGGATTAAAGCTCCAGGCCGCGGTGCAATATCCTGACTTCCGGATCAGCCCTTCCCCCGCCTTCCCGCCTTTCGGCAGTGGCTAAAAGGCTGTCCGATAATGAAGCATTGTCGGACAACCTCCTAGTGGAGGTCGGTTCCCGGTTACAGTGGCGCTACCGTGGCGGATTCTCACCGCCTTCCTGCACCCCGCGACCAATTATTTAGAACGACTATACTACGGGACAGAATCGTCCGCAATACAATGGTCATCTTTCTTTCCGGATTCATTGTAATCAATAAATTCACTGTAGTGTGTTTTCATGCACGAAGGACATACGGAATGAGAAAAATCGGCCTCTGAATGTTTTCTTACATAACTGTCAAGAACGATCCATTCCCCGTTAATCCGGATCTTTCTGCAGAAAGAACAGAATTTTGATTCTTTTCAGTAATTCCAGTGTAAGGAAAATGATCAAGCCTGCAAGAATCAGAATCATGAATGTTTCAAAAATGCTTTCCTTATAGTTAATGGGGGTGACAGCAGCTCCGAATATCAAGTGAGGCAGATCAAGTATTTCATCCAGCCAGATAAGAACAATAACAAGAAGAAATCCAAGTGATTCGCAGAGAATGATGCGATTTGTACACTGTAATTTTGTCATAATGTGGCCCAATACTCTAACAGAACAATATATAAAGAATATCAATACTAAATAGTACTATATGCTATTGCACCGTAATCATATATATATTTTGAATGCACTTTCAGAAGTCAATTGACAACCGGTATCAATTCTTCCAGAAATCCTTTTCGAAGGGTTCTCCTCCTGCAATGGCAAGAGCTTGAGCGATTGAGTGATCCATATTATTGTACCAGAATGAACCGCATCGACCAAGCAGTTCCAGACCTTCAGGGAGTTCAATACTCGAAAGACGTTTCCTGTATTCAAGATCGTATAGAGGGTAAGTCTCGGGAATTCTCTGCCAGTCAAGGAAGATTATATCCTCAGGATTCAAAGCGTGAACCTTTTCGAGATCGGACACCAGTGTATCCCTGCATGAGTCAGGATTCCTCCAGAGTTCGCTGTCTCTTGATACTGTTATTTCTGCGATAAGGCTGTCATATCCTTCAGGTACAGTGTTTTCTCTGAAATTCCGCGGAACGGAAAGCCTGCTGAAAATGACATCTTCCTGACCGAAGTAACACCACTGGTATGTATTCGGTTGTCTTTTCGAGAGAGCGATATTGCAGATGAGTGTGTTCATGAAGCGAAAACCTGATTCAGGATACAGAATAGAAATCGGAGCCGACCAGAAGACCTTATCCACTGAAATCACTTCTCCATTACTCAATTCAACACCTGTCACTCTTCCTTCAGATGTTACTATTCCTGAAGCAGTTGAATTGAATCGGACTTCTCCACCGTTTTCCCGGATCTTCGTGACCTGCCTGTCACAGAATGTCTGTATTCCACCTCTGGAAGGATAGTAGAAAGTAGTCGCAACAGGTTTCGGCAGCAGCAAACCTTTTAAAAGTGAGGAAAGGTTATCAGCCTTAACTTTTTTATCAATTACCGCCCGGTTCACTCCAGCAGCAGCCCAATCCGGATGAAGTCTGTCAGAATCGATTCCGGTGAATTTTCTGGTATATCCGCTGAAAAAGAAATCGTAGAGGTTTTTCCCATACTTCGCTATGATGAACTCAGCAAAATTATGAATGCTGTCATCTTCTGATCGACGAAAAAGATCGAGACAACTTCTGAAGAGTACAGGAAATGGCAGACCGATAACTGCTCCAAGAGTCAGGGGCCAGTGCTTGTAATTGCCCTCTATATAGACACTGCTTTCTCTCTTTATAGCTATGTGCTCATCGCCCAGGATATCAAGGAGATATTTCTCTACTATTGTATCAGATGTATGGAAACGATGAGGACCAATGTCAAAAAGATAACCATCTCTTTTGAAGGTTCGTGCTAATCCTCCCGGAGTGCTGTTCCGCTCTACAACGGTAATGTGGCTGTTTTCACAACTTGCAGTCAGACGTTCAGCGAGTGTGAGACCCGCTATTCCTGCTCCAACTATGATGGTACTTCTGTTCAATTTGAATCCTTATAAGTTGAATTCATAGAAACACGATGTCTGTGTTTATTAAGTAATATGAACCAGAGCCATGGAATGGCAAGAATCATCAGAAATACAGCCATGAACATCCAGAGAAGATGCACACTGAAACCCAGTTCAATAATGTTTGTACCAGAAGCAACAATACCCTCAATACCAACCATGGCAAATCCTGCAGCCCATCCGGCTTCAACGGTTCCCAGACTTAACAGCCCGTGCACAGGCAATGCCATTGTAAGATCCGTAACTCCGCTTGCGAAGAAGATTTTCCATAGAGGTATTCCAGTAATTCCGAGGGATTCGAGCAGCAGACAGAACATAAGAAGTTTGCTAATCCAGGCTATAAGTGAAACAAGGAATGCAGATGCTAATTTCCCTTTCTTTCCCTTGACGGAAGATGCCTCAAGAAGATCATCGAACCAGTGGGTTATCTCTCCCGGCATTAATTTCTGAAGGACCCATACTGAAGGCTTTCTGATGGCTCTCAAGAGGGGTACTATGAAGATTATCCCGAGGGATCCTATTAATACCAGAATGGGTGCTACATAAGCCATCTCTCCAACTCCTGCAGCAACCGCGGATCCGATAATGATTCCCATAGCGACAAGATCGAGCAGTTTCGCGAGTACAACAGTCGCGGTTCCGTATCCTACTGGAATTGAGCCGAAGTGTTTGAAAAGCCCTACGAAAGCAACATCTGAGAGTCTTACTGGAAGAAGATGCCCAAGCCCTACATGGATGGATGTAACAGGCATTGATAGAGAAAAGGGTACTTTCTTTCCGAAGCTTAGAATCATCCATCTGAATGCTCTGAGAATCTGACTTAGAAGAAATAGAGCAAAGGCTCCGAGAAGGAGGCCTGTATCAGCATCCGCAACTCTGTTGAAGATATTGTTCAGTGCCGAGACGATGCCATCGTGTCCACCTGAAGTTCTTAGAAGAAACCAGGATAGGGATAATCCGAGTACTATCCCAAAGGCTGCGCTTGCGAATTTCTTATTGAGTTTCAATAGTCTCCTGTTATGTTATGTTCATGAATAAGGGACTATTATACTAAAAGGAAAGACTCAGTGAATAAAGAACCGCTTGTTCAGGTCAGCAAATTATTCAAATCCTATCGCAAAGTACAGGCTCTTCGAGAATTCAGCCTTTTCATTGATCCCGGCATGATATTTTCTCTCCTTGGTCCCAATGGTGCCGGAAAAACCACCCTGATGAAAATACTCCTTGGAATTGTTAAGTACGACTCTGGAACTGTCCATATTTTAAATCTTCCGGTATCCTCACCTCTATCCAGACGAAGCGTAAGGTTTCTTCCCGAATATTTGACTTTCCCGTCCTGGGCCACTCCTAAAGTGCTGATGCGGCAGTTGGAGCGCATAAGGCATGAATCCAGCATGCACGATTTCATTAATCGCTGTACAGAACTTGACTGTGTTGACCTGATGAACAGACCGATGGGTAAGATGTCCAGAGGACAGAAGCAGAGGGTTGCTCTCTCTCTTGTTACGACGGGGCAGCCAACCCTTGTTCTTCTTGATGAGCCTTCTACAGGTCTTGATCCCGCTGGACGGATAATGGTTCGAAAACTGATAAAAACCCTTGCTTCAAACGGATCAACGGTATTGATTAACTCTCACCTGCTGGGTGAGGTCGAACGGGTTTGCGATACAGCGGCATTCATCAATAAAGGTTTTCTAATCGCGGAAGGTGGAATTGACTCTCTTTCAAAGCAGACCGGACTTGCTTTTGTTGAGACAGAACAGACATCTGAAATGCACATAGCTCTTGAGAATGCCGGTTACTCCTGCCGGACCGAGAATAAAGGTATACTCGTGCAGCTCACTTCCCCATCTGCCTTCAGGAAATTCACCGAGATAGTACTAACGACGGGGATTATCTTCACAGCTCTCACTCTGAAGAGAGAAAGTCTTGAGGATGTCTTTCTCAGAATCATGGATCACTCGAATCTGGAGGATGACATTGTTTCTTAACTTTGTAGAGCAGCTGCTGAGAAGAAAAATCGTTCTTACTGCATTAATCGCTACAGTTGTTTTCCTTGGCTTTTACTGGTGGGGTGTTTCTGCAGCTTCATCAATTGAATTCAATCCGGGAAACGATTCGGATGATCAGGTTATGAGTATACTGGGGCCGGCTGATGCTGCTCTTGCAGCGATAATCACAGCCGGTCCTCTCGCTGCAACTCTGATTACGGCATTGATAATTGTGATTGGTTCAACAATGCTTCCGGAGGAGATCGGACAGGGGCGAATGCCATTCTGGTTATCATTGCCCCAATCCAGGCTGAGAGTATTTCTTTCAACAAGTCTTGCTCCCCTGGCGGTATCTTTTGTTCTATCGCTGATACTTTTTACGGGAATATTTGTAATCACTCGGATATATTTTCCGTTTTCTCCTCGCAGTATTACACTGGTTCTTTTATCCATGCTCATCTGGCTTGCTGCAGTGTGGGCTTCCGTGACACTCCTCTCCCTCATCGTAAAAAAAGTAGCTTCAATGCTTATTACTTTCTTCCTGGCTGCTGTTGCTTCGATGTTCGGGGGAATTTATGAAATGATGCAGATGTTCCCTGGAGATGCGCCTGACGCTCTTGTGACAGTCACCAGAGTTATCATGTTTGTGTTTCCCGCCGACAGGGGCTACAGAGGGGTCATATACGGACTGATTCCCAAGGATGCTGTCATTACCGAGAATCTAGCTTTTTTCGGAGTAACCGCGAACGTCCCCCCTGCTCATCTCATCTACGCTGTATGCTGGAGCATTGTATTAATGGGATTGGGTTACTGGAAGTTCAGGAGTATGGATTTCTGAAATCTTCTCCCATTAAGTTTACTATCATACATTCATTTAGCTTGACTCGAATATTGTTCATTGGTTATTCTATTCATGAATGAAAATCCGAAGATGAGTACCACTACGAAAGGATTGTGGCAGAAATGAATAGAATTATCCATGTAAAGATCACATCAGATGATCCTGAAGAGATAGCAGAATTCTATGGGAAAGCATTCAACTGGAAAATCGAGAAGTTTCCGGACCCGCCGGATGGCTGGAAAATGGATTCAGGCAAAGGATTTGGAGTAAATTGCACTGTTTACAGAAGTGAAGACTCACCCCTTGATAAGCATCTTTCTATAGCAATATCTGTTTCTTCAATTGCAGAAACAGCAGATCGAATTCTCGAAGCTGGCGGAAAAATAATGCATGACAAAATACATGCTTTCGGGAACACATATCTTTATTGCCAGGATCCTGACAGAAACACCATCTGCCTTGTTGAGTTCGGGAATTAGGGTTAATCAGAAATACTGACCGTACCCATCATGTGTTCAACAAAAACCTTGATCATATCTTCGTGATCAGATGTACCTGCCACTTCCCTGATTGAATGCATCGACAGCATTGCGTTACCGACATCCACGCTTTTAATTCCTGTTCTGGATGATGTTATTGGTCCGATAGTGCTTCCACAGAGTATATCGTTCCTGCTCACATAATACTGAACATTTACGCCTGCTTCTTTCGCGCAGTGGGAGAAATAGGAAGAAGAAATATCAGAGGATGTGTATTTGTTACTGGCGTTTACCTTAATAACAGGACCACCGTTCAGTACGGGACGGCATTCGGAATCATGCTTGCCCGCGTAATTGGGATGTACACCATGAGCGCCATCAGCGGACACAAACACACTGTTTGAAAGGCATCTGAAGTACTCTTTCCTGCTTCCCGACAATCTCTCTATCACTGAATCGAGAAAAGATGAATTGGCTCCGTTAAGGGTTTTCGAACCAACTTCTTCACTGTTGAATAGACTTATCATCCGTGTGTGGGGTGTTTCCTCTGTTCTAAGAATTGCTTCTACTGCGGCATGACACATAGTCAGATTGTCCAGCCTGCCGGAAAAAATGAAGTCATCATCGATACCCCCTGTGACTGCTGGCTGAGGATCCCAGACTTCCATCGACCATCCGGAGACATCTTCTTTTCTCAGGCCGGCTGAATTACAGGCAAGATCAAGCAGTTCCTGAAAACCTGAGCCGGAAGTAGACAAAAGCAATGGAGTATTATCTTCCGGATTGATCTTGAATCCATCTTTATTGATATTGCGTTCAAGATGAATAGCTGGAGAAGCAATCCTGCAAACAGGTTTCCTCAAAATGAACAGTTTCTGTTTAAGAAGGTTATCTTCCTGAAATACAAGGGTGCCTGAAATGGAGAGATCACGATCGAACCATGTCGCAAGTATTGGACTTCCATATACCTCCACTCCAAGAGTAATCATACCGTCTTTAGACCGTTGAGGTATTGGTTTTACTCTGAAACCGGGTGAATCAGTATGCGCCCCTGTTATTCTGCAGCCGGCCTCTCCGCAGGATTGAGAACCCGATATTCCTGCAATTATAGCGGACGACGATCGAACAATATAGAATTTTTCATTTATCGAAAGGTTCCATATGTCCTTCTCATGCAGTCTCCTGAAATCGTTCTCCTCCAATTTGGATGCAAGACCGGATACAGCCCAGGAAGCAGTAGGGCTTTTATCAAGAAACGACAGTAAATCAGAAACAGAATTCTCGGTATTCATTATTTCCTGCGCTTTCAAATTGAATTACTTCATTGTTATCAATGAAAGATCAGCCTTTTTCCCGGATTTCTCCATGAAGGTTTGAGTGACCTGATACATGAACGCTTCAAGTCTTGCTTCATTATCTGTATCTTCCTGACCGTCAAAGGCTAAATTGAGCCATGGAAGATCCCGATGTTCCTTACGTATTCTCTTGCTGATAGCAGTTACAATCGTTCCGGGAAGGCATGTAAATGGGAATATATTCACAGCACCGTCTATTATTCCTTTTTCAGCGAGGGAAAGGGGTGCTCCAACACAAAGAATAGCCTCACCGCCTACGTTTTCTTCCATGTAGGGTTTTGCGGTATTCAGAATCTCGAAAGGTTCCGGTTCAGGACGATCTGCAAGAAGTGAAGCAAAAGGGGCTTCCATCTGTTTTCTAAGTTTCGACATAAGTTTCATTCTTGAATATCCCCTGACAAGATCAGGAATCCTTTTTCGATCTTTCGATTTCTGTATGAAGGAGTAGTTGACGAATTCAAACCATTCCATAAGAGGTGTATTAAAGACCTCTCCTCCCAGTGCTTCAATTCGCAGATCAGTGAAAGAGTGAGCAAAGGAGTCATTACGTACATAAATTTCACCGAACATAAGTACAAGAGGTTTTGGAACATCTTTTCTGGGTATTTTCAAGTATTCCTCAGCTGATTGTGCAAGTACAGGGATTAATGATTTCCCTTTTTCCATCGCTTCAGCGGCTGCAGTGAGCGAAGTATTCATTACCTCATCGGCTCTGCCGCTCTCGATTTCATATGGCCGTACGCGGTAGAGAGCGCTTTTCAGGATATCTCCGGCTATCGCTGCTTTGAGCATATCAATTTGAAATGCGAGTGATGACAGCTCCTTTACGCTTGTGTACGAATCGCTGGAAGTGGCCGTTATGATGGGTACATCCTCAAATCCGTGACGATCAAGTAGTATCCTGTGGTAGCTGCAGTACTGACCGAATCGGCACGGTCCGGAGGCTGTTCCCATGAAAAAGGCTGTATCGGATGGATTATTCTCCTTTAGAATCGACAGCATATTTCCTATTGTGATAATAGCGGGATAGCATTCTTTTCCGGTGGTCACCGAACGGCCTAATGCAACAGATTCCTTCGTGGTTGGCGGGATGCGGACGGCATTAACGCCATGCTTCCGGGCTGCCGCAACCGCAATTCCCGTAGCTTCACCCAGCCATGGAATCCATACCTGTCTGTCTTTGATTTCCATATTTCTGTTGCCGAGCATTTCCTGGAATGAAGATGTTCCGTTCTCTCTTCTGCCTGCAATAGCGTCCATGAATGCTTCGCAACGGGTAATGACACCTGCGTCAGCAGCATGTTCATCGATTTCTATCGTAAGCATAGGTTTTTCGCCCATTATCCTTGCTACTTCATGTTGAATAAATGAATCAGGACCGCAACCGAAGTTAGTGATGTAAACACCGTTAAGCAACTTGTTTTCTCTTATTGCAAGTGCCGCTGCAATGATTCGCTGACCATATTGCCAGTACATGTTCGGGTGCATTTCAGATATTCGCTCCATTGGAAGCTCAAGACAATCGGTAGGTATGACTATAGCTCCCATTTTCGCAAGTTTACCTGGAAGTTCAACATTAACCGCAGGATCCGAACCGTTGTACGGTCTGCTTATTATGACGAATACAGGTTGATTATCTTTCACTTTTGCGAGAGCTTCTCGACCGAGTTCCAATAACGAATCCGCAAAAGCAGTCTGCTTCTTCCTTGCATTCATACAAGCTTTGACTGCGGATTTTCTATTAATGTTCAATCCCTCAGCCATTTTGAGAAGACCATTCATCCAGTCTTTACCGGATAAAGAGAAATCAAGTACCGGACTGAGTGTTTTAACATTTTCCTCGGTTGAGAGTCCGAGGCTGGAATCTATAATATGAGGTGATCCTTCGATATAGGGACAATTATACGATTCAGAAAAATTACCCTGCGGGAAGGATCTTAGAATTGAAGGAAGAAATATGTAGTCCACATCCTTTTCAAGCAGATCTAGAACATGTCCGTGAGCAAGTTTCACTGGAAAGCAGGTTTCCGCTGCTACGCTTTCAACACCGGAATGGATCAGATTACTTGTAGAAGTTCCCGAAAGAACAACATCAAAACCGCATTCTTCAAAGAAAGTTCTGAAGAATGGAAAGAACTCCCAGAACCAGAGCGCTCTTGGGATTCCCATTTTTGGTTTAGTTCCTGATACTTCTTCATTGAAATTACCCAGAAGTAGCTTTTCTCTGTAAATAAAGAGGTTTTGTCCTTCATTATCCGCTTCTATTGAAGATTTTCCTGTTTCATACTTTTCACATCTTCCTCCGTAATAAAGCTTTCTTCCATCCTGGAGAGTTACGCGGTGGATTTCGCAATTATTGGAGCAGCTTTTGCATACGAATGAATCCTGTCTGTATTTTTCGGAAGCCAGACGGAATCCCTTGAATGAGGATGGCCCTGGTTGTTTTTCTTCCATTGCAAGCAGAGCGACTCCTATTGCTCCTGTTACATGATGGTTGGAGGGTATTGTGATATTACCATCAGTGAGAACCGCGTTGAAAGCAGCTGCAACACCTTCATTGAATGCCGTTCCGCCTTGAAAGAAAATATGCTTGCCGATTTTCTTCTCGCCTACGACTCTGTGCAGATAATTCTTAACAATTGAATATGATAGACCGGAGACAAGATTCTCAACTGATGCGCCATCTGCCTGATGAGAAAATACATCACTTTCCATGAATACGGTGCATCTTTCACCGAGACCGCATGGCTCAGGGGCATTAATGGCACATGGTCCAAAATCCTTTATGCTGAGTCCAAGCTTCTCGGCCTGTTCCTCAAGAAATGAGCCTGTTCCTGCGGCACAAACCTTGTTCATCTCAAAATCGACAACTCTTCCATTCTCGAGTGAAATGTATTTGGAGTCCTGCCCGCCAATCTCGAAAATAGTGTCTACCCCAGGGTCTATTTCAACAGCAGCTCTTGCCTGAGCTGTAATTTCATTCCTGACAACATCCGCTCCTGTGAAATCACCTATCATATATCTGCCTGAACCGGTTGTTCCAAGACCGAGAACTTCCCTTTCAGCACCAAGTGTGTGAAACAGTCTGGAAAGTCCTTCCTTTACAGCTTCAAGTGGTTTCCCGGCTGTCATGAGATATTCAGATGCGTGAAGCTCTCTGGTTTGAGCTCCTATAGCCACAAGATTTGTGCTGATTGAACCTACATCAATGCCTATGTAGACAGCCTCAGTGGTGATGACGGGAGCTGATGCAACGCCTGGATGATGAATGGAAAACTGTTTGAGAGGTTCAAGTGATTTCACCGTCATTTTACTCCCGGATGAATCCAGAAGACTATCGATGTATTTGTTCTGAAGAACTGAAAGATCACTATCCCGGGATACAATTGCGGCTCCAGCAGCTACTAGACACCTGAAATGCTCGGGTACAATAAGATCAGAATACTCATGACCGAGTACTTCCCTGAATGCTTGAACCATACCTGGATTGGCTGCAACTCCTCCCACAAATGCGACAGGAGGGCGAAAATCCTTTCCTGAGGCGATGGAACTTTTGAAATTCCGTGCAACTGCGAAGCAGAGCCCTGCGACAATATGTGCTACAGGTGTTCCTATCTGCTGTAGATGAATCATGTCTGTCTTCGCGAATACACTGCATCTGCCGGCAATTCTTGGAGGATTTTTGCACTGAAGGGCAAGTTCTCCGAGTTCTTCGGGTTTCAGTCCGAGCCTTGATGCCTGCTGATCAAGAAATGATCCTGTGCCGGCGGCACAGACGGAATTCATTGAAAAATCATCGAAAGCGATTCCTTCAATAGTATTTCTGAACAGAAGAAGTTTTGAATCCTGTCCACCCATCTCGATAACCGAATAAACCTCAGGACAGCATTGAGGTATCGCTCCTGCGAGAGCCACAACTTCATTTACAGGCTTACTTCCAGCAACGAAAGCGGCTGTTCTGGAGCAACTGCCTGTGAATGCCGTGGGAATTCCCTCCCACCCATCAAGATCAGATAGAATAGAAACAAGACTGTCAACCGGATTACCGTGGTGGCGCCTGTATACTGCTCTGGAAATACGATTCCCATCCATTTGTACAACTTTAACGCTTACAGATCCCATATCGATACCGATTCTGGCGCTCATCCAGTTGATCCTCCGTGAAACAGGTGTTGTTATTCAGTAAACAGAACTCTCAAAAAACACTTCTGTATTTAATAAAAAGTACTGTCTGCAGGAAAGCGAAAGATAAACAAATTCTACCTGATATGGTAGTTTACTGTTTGACGAGCACTTCTTTCCGGTGGATATTTCAAAGGGAGGAAAATCATTATTGACAGGTTTCAGGGAAACGACAAATGTCGGATTCCCTTTCTCATCATTATTCTGTTGCTATTTGTCACTGCGGTATCCGCATATGTGGGACCAGGCGCGGGATTTGGAATAGTAACATCATTTCTCGTCATTCTTAATGCGCTATTCGCTTCGATGCTGTCTGCTCTTATATGGCCGGTAACTCTGATTATAAGATTCATCAAGCGAAGAAGACGGCAGTATAAGCAAATCTCGAAAAGAGTGGTCGTTCTGGGACTCGATGGGTTTTCACCACGTATTGCCGGACAGATGATGGATTCCGGTCAATTACCATATCTTGACAGCATGCGTAAGAACGGCACATTCTGTGATTTACAGACAACATGTCCGGGGATATCTCCTGTTGCATGGTCTTCTTTTCAAACAGGTGTTAATCCTGGAAAACATGATATTTTCGATTTCCTCGCACCGGACCGGGAGCGTTACCTTCCTACACTTTCTTCAGTGAAAACAGGATCAACAACTTCCAGAGTGGGTTTTGGCGCCTTCGGTTTCAATGTATCAAAATCATTTGTCAGACTTCTCCGTAAAAGCAAACCCTTCTGGATTCTTCTGAGAAAGTATGGCATCAAATCTACAGTTCTTAGAGTACCCATAACCTATCCCCCTGAATCACTGGATGGACAGCTTCTGAGCGGAATGTGCGTACCTGATCTCAGAGGAACTCAGGGAAGCTATACCGTGTTTTCTGAAAAGGATTCCGGAGACTCATATGCGGGAGGTATCCGGCGGGAACTATCGAAGGTTAACGAACATCTCTGGACAGGAATATTTCCAGGTCCAATGAAAAATGATGGCATATGCGCGACTATCCCGCTTGAACTGGAAATTTCCGGAGAACGTATTACTCTTATAATTGGAGACAGGAAAATATCCATCTCGCAAGGAGTTCTTTCCGAATGGGTTGAACTTACTTTCAAATCAGGCAGAAAGAAAATCAAGGCTATATCAAGATTCTGTCTGACTATGGAGAACAGCTGTCCCTCCGTTTATTCCACAGCGCTGCATATCGATCCTTTCTCTCCTTCTCTGCCCATTTCACATCCCGTTTATTACTCGAAATATCTGGCTGGACTTTATGGACCTTTTGCTACACTTGGCCTTGCCGAGGATACCTGGGCTCTGAACAATGATGCTGTTTCTGAAAATATCTTTCTGGATCAGTCCTGGTCCATCTTCGAGGAGAGAGAGAAAATGTATTTTGATGCTCTCTCTCACACTGGCAGGGGCCTTGTCGTATGTGTATTTGATACTTCAGACAGGATACAGCATATGTTCTGGGGTCAGGGAACAACTCCTGATACTCCGATTCATAACATGTACTTAAGAATGGATGAGCTGATAGGCAGAACCCTCTCTGAACTGCGGAAAGACGATATGCTCATTGTCATGTCCGATCATGGCTTTACATCCTTCCATACCTGTATTGATTTCAACAGGTGGCTGCTGTCCAATGGATACCTTTTTCTGAAAGACGGCGTGGAAACAGTTGACACATCTTTTAAAGGTGTTGACTGGTCAAAAACAAGAGCCTGGTCCATGGGGCTCGCAGGAATTATGCTGAACATTAAAGGTCGTGAAGGAAATGGGATTGTCGAACCTGGCATAGATGCTGAAGAGCTTCTGACTGAGATTGCTGATAAACTGCTTATTCTTGAAACAGACGAAGGAGAACGTGTGATTAACGCTGTATATTCCGCATCGGACATATATCATGGTCCCTACGTCACCGGATCTCCCGATCTTGTAGTAGGTACGAAAACAGGATTCAGGGCCGGCTGGGGTTGTGTCACCGGCGGGGTTGGAAGTAAAGTGATATATCCCAACACCAGACGTTGGAACGGAGATCACTGTCATGATCACAAACTTGTTCCCGGAACTCTGGCATCAAATATGAAACTTGACTCGTTCAATGCTTCCATTCTTGATATTGCTCCGACAATCCTTAGAGTTCTTGGAATCAGACCGCCTTCATACATGGATGGAAAAATACTCACTGGAAATGAAAACAGATAATGAAACGGCGTGAATTTCTTAAGCTGGCGGCTCTTTCTCCAGCAGCGCTTCTGGCATTGAAAACCGGTTGCGCAAAATCGAATTCATCCGCAAAGCGGGTAATTGTACTCGGAATCGATGGATTAGATCCATTTCTTCTCAGGACTTTCATTCATGAAGGGGTTATGCCTAACGCTGCCAGAATGGCAGATTATGGAGGGTTGAACAACCTTGGAACAAGCAATCCCCCACAGAGTCCTGTTGCCTGGTCGAATTTCATAACCGGATACGGTCCTGATGTTCATGGGATTTTCGATTTCATTCACAGAAAACCAACTACAAGAGATCCTTATCTGTCCACTTCTCGAGTTATCGGACCCGGCAGAACAATAAGTATAAGCGATTGGAGATTACCATTAACCGGAGCAAAAGTCGAATTGCTCCGTAAAGGAGAGCCGTTCTGGAAAAAGTTGACGGATGAGGGTATCCCTGTGAAGCTTGTCAAACTGCCGGTCGATTTCCCTCCCGATAAAGGTAAAGCGACCATACTATCCGGTCTTGGCACACCGGATATGCGGGGAAGCCAGGGCAGCTTCACATTCTTCACGGATGATGCAAGATCAATATCAAACAGTACTTCCGGAGGCATTGTAGTAGCGGTTAGAGATTATGGTGATAACTGCTACAGGTGTTCGATAAAAGGTCCGGAGAACTCGATGCGCGCTGGAAATCCGGAAATGGAGATTGAAGCCGAGGTTCGTGTTGACAGAATCTCGAATGCGGCAAGAATTGATATTCAGGGCAACAGTTACGTTCTTGCAGCAGGTGAGTGGAGCCCATGGATAAGGATGCGTTTTGATGCCATTCCGCATATATCCAGCGTCAGCGCAATTGGCAAATTCTACATGAAAGAGATTACTCCGAAGCTGAAACTCTACATGTCTCCTCTAAATATAGATCCTCTTGATCCAGCATTACCGATTTCATCACCGGCTGGATACAGCAGCGATCTTGCAAGGAATCTTGGCGGATTCTATACCCAGGGTTTCCCCGAGGATACAAAGGCTCTTTCAAGGGGCATTCTTTCAGATGAAGAATACCTCCAGCAGGCGTGGATAGTTCTTCAGGAGCGGCTGGAGCTCTTTCACCATGAGTTGAGCAGGTTCCGTGATGGTCTTTTCTTCTTCTACTTCAGTTCTCTTGATCTGAATTTGCATATGTTCTACAGAGTACTCGATCCGAACTCACCGCTTCACGCAACAACAAGCCCCCGTTTCAAGGGTGCAATTCGAGAGTTGTATATGCAGATTGACTCTGTAATTGGCCATGCACTTGAGGCAAGAGATGCGAATACCGAAGTAATCGTACTCTCCGATCATGGGTTTGCACCATTCAATAGGTCGTTCAATCTGAATACATGGCTTGCTTCAGAAGGCTACGCGACAATCACTTCGCCAAATGCAAGGAACCAGGACATGTTTGCGGCAATAGACTGGGCATCTACAGGGGCTTATGGGCTTGGTCTGAATTCTCTTTTCATCAACAGAGCTGGGCGAGAGGACAACGGAGCAGTTTCACCTGAACAGGTTCAGGATCTGCTAATACGATTAAAGCGTGATCTTGAATCAGTTACGGATCCCGCCAGCGGAAGGAGAGTTATAGATAACGCACATATCACTTCCGAGATTTATCCCGGCCAGCTCCCTCCATACGCTCCTGACATGATTATCGGCTACGCAAGGTGTTATCGTTCTTCGTGGGAGACTACTCTTGGCAGCTTTCCGGAAGAAGTTATCACCGATAATCTTGATCCATGGAGCGGAACACACTGCATTGATCCCGCAGCTGTTCCGGGAGTTCTGTTATCCACACAAAAACCCGGTGTTGAGAACCCGAATCTTATGGATATGGGGAGAAGCATTGCGGGACTTTTTGATATCCCTGTTCTTCCGCCCGGTGGAAGGGATATTTTCAGTGGAAACGGTTCTTAAGTGATTTTCAATATTATCGGAAGCGTTCTGACTCTGGTTATGGATACTGTACTCCTTCCATTTCGATCCCTCCCTTCCATATGGGGACTTCTATTCATTTCTATGCTTGCAGGTCTCGGTATGATCAGCATTTTCAGGTTAACATCAAACCAGGAAAAGATTTCAAGTCTCAGAAAAAGAATGCTTGGGGAAGTATTCGGCATACTTCTTCATGTCAGCAGCCCAAAAACAGTTATAGGATTTGCCGGAAGACTTATACGCAGCAACACACTGTATCTTCTGTATATTTTTAAACCCCTTCTCGTTATAGCTATACCTTTCATGCTGATCTGGGGACAGCTTGATGCCAGATACGGAGCTGAAATCGCTGATCGGAATACACATGTCACAGTTACTGTCGAATACGGGAATTCTCTTTCGGAGAGAGATGAAATAGATATGGTCGGCACGAACATTGAGATAATGCCACCTGTTGTCATGGTTGATACTCTCAGTCAGTTCAGTTTCAGGATAATATTCGAGGATGATATGATCGGCAGTCTCGATATTAACGGAACACCATACACTATGGGCGCAACCGGTTTATGGAATGGAGCGATAATTCTTAGAGGATTTGATGGAAATAACGCTCTGAAACGCCTTTTCTGCCCCTGGATAGACCGAGCAGTACTTGAAGATGACGGACCGGTTTCAGGATGGTATTCTCTTAAAGCAGTCCGCTACGCTGTTCTTGGAGGACACTGGTCCTGGCTGGCGGTATTTCTGGTATTCTCTTCTGTTTCTGCAATTGCAGGCGCAAAACTATTCAATGTGAAAATATAGAGAACGGAGTATCATGCAGAAACTTAAGCTTAAGCTTGATAATGAAACAATCGAAAGAATCAGAAAAGTATGATCAAGTCCCGAATTTTCTGTGACTTTCATCTAGCACTCCATTGAGATTGTTTC
>JAIOQY010000068.1 GCA_021108435.1 Candidatus Aegiribacteria sp. | reverse complement strand
TTTGTTTGACGCTCAGGCTTCTGGTAGATAAGCTCATACTCAGAAGCGCGTTTTGCGTAATAGTCAGTCATTTCCGTTTTGGTCATATTCGTTTTCTCCGCAGAACGCCTCAAATCAACAGACTGCAATAACTTGAACTCTAATGCTCTGAGCTGCAGTTCTGTTGGATTTGATTGTTCGAAAATCATTTCTTTACATCAAGTCGATATCGACATCGATATCGTGCACCATGCTCATACATTTCATGATTCTTTGGAATACGTACTGTCTCAACATATTGTGCACCTATAATTTCACAAGTCTTTCTGGATGGAATATTTTTTGGATCAACGGTTAGCCACAGTGCCTTCAGACCGTGATCCAGGGCGAGTGATCGCAATAAATAGCAACTGCGAGCTGCATACCGGTGTCCCCGGTATTCTTCGTTTACTTCATATCCGATATGACCTGGATATTGGAGGGTACGAGCAGAGGCGATTCGAAGTCGGATGCATCCCATGCACTCAGAAGTCTTTGTGTGGCGCATCTCGAACTCGTAGCTAGGCGAATACTTCTTGATTGGATCAGCTTGCGTTTTTTTTACTAAAAACAGTTCAAGATCGTCATCAATGAGTTTACCGGGGTTAATAAATTCGAAAGGTGTTTCCATATTTTTCCTTCGAACGCTAAGGCTCAGCAGCAAGATATGAAGACAATTCCGATATCAGGTGTATCTTGTCTGCTGCAGCCGTTTGTTCGAATCCAGATTATGCTCTGGCTTCTTCTATATGTTTGGCAATAAGCATTTTAATCAGAGACTGCCTAGGAATACCAAGACGCCTGGCTTCCTTGTCCAGCGAGTGAATCATCCAGATAGGAAAGTCAACATTTACTCTCTTCTGTTTCTGTTCGATTCGTCGTGCTTGAGCAAGTTCCAGATATTCAAGGATATTGTCACCGTTGTCGAACTTCCTGTCCAAATCCTTAGCCTTCATAAATTATCACTTCCTCATCACGGGATCGTCGTACAGAGATGATCCGAATAGATGAATCTCGGTATGTGACTATTCCCGACCAATGGGTTCTATCGATCATTCCGATGACCATATACCTCGGTTCATCTTCTGTTCTTGCAGGAATTTCAATCAAATCAGGATCATCCCATAGCTTCTGTGCTTTTTCGAAATCGATCCCGTGCTTCTCTGCATTTTTTTCGCTTTTGCGAGTGTCAAATTCAAATAACATGGTATATTATTTATACCTCAGTGGTGGTGCATGTCAAGTGTAGATTTCCTGATTCGAACACAAGGCTCAGTGGATAGTGCTTGTTTGGGGAAATAGAATGACAGGTGCTATTCCACTGCAGCCTCTGGTTATGGCTTCTATCTCAATAGACACAATCCAGTGGTTTCAGAAATCCCTCCCGACTGTATCCTGCATATGTAGATACCAGCAGAAACTGCCTGTCCATTATTGCCGATCCCGTTCCAAAGGATCGTATGCTGCCCTTCAACAAGCTCGGTATCAGTTAGTGTTGTGGCGATCCTTCCTGATAAGTCATAGACAGTTACTGATGTCCATCCCGGCTCTGAAAGCTCAAAGGATATCGATGCCGCGGAGTAGAATGGATTCGGACTGGCACATAGAGCAAGCCTGCTGGAAGGTTCCAGGGTAATGCCAGTTTGTGTGACTGTGAAATTAATGGTATCTGCAACAACAGCAGCACCCCCGTCGAAGGATGTCACGATAAGTTCGTTCGGGCCCACGTCCGCATAGAAATAATCTTCACGGTAGGTGTACTTAAGACCTGTTCCGAAGGCATAGAGGTTTCCGTCAGTGGCGGCGATGTACATCACCCCGTCCACGATGGATGGGCTGGATTGGATTCCCAATGGTCCTCCATTTGTTTCATAGTTCCATATTTCGTTTCCAGTATCGATGTCCACTGCATGGATGAGTGCCACTGAATCGGGGGGGTAACAACAATCACCCCAGAAGACCAAGCCGTCTGCTACTCCACAAGACCCATGCAGGTAGTTTTGACCTGGAGGATCAAATTCCCATTCAACATCACCCGTAAGCCGGTTCACACAGTAGATCAGGGGGTAGGCACTGAAAAATATACGATTTTCAAAAACTGCTGGAGTCGATTCGATAGCACCGTCGTAGGGACCCCATAGAGCGACACTGGAACCATCAAACGGGTCAAAGGCGTAAAGGTTAGCCTCCTCATCGCAGTCTCCGATGTAGAAAGTGCTGTCTACCACAACGGGAGAAGAATCCCAGAAAATACCAAAACCTTCTGCGACCCATACAATATCGCCTGAAAATGTATCAAGAGCGTACATCAAGCCATGTGAACCGGTGGGGAGGTGAGTGGGAACGAACAGCATTCCGTTCCAGGCTGTCATGCTGCTGTTGCAGGAAGGAAGTGAATCCGTTCTCCAAATTTCCACACCGGTAAGGTCATCCAGACAGTAAACAAAGGGCCAACCACTAGCAAATACCCTCCCCTGATAGGGAACCGGAGGCCCTGCGAAACCGTAGTTAGCGTCACTGAAAGCCCATATCCTGTCACCCGTAAGGGCGTCCAGGCACCATATCGAATCGGAGGCCAGATATGCCTTACCATCCTGTACATGCATTGCATCATCTATGCTGTCGCCTATATTCTCGAAACGCCAGATCTCCGCTCCGGTGGCGGCATCAAGACAATATGCGATCTCGTCCTCTTCAGAAGCGTAGTAGACCCTGCCATCGACTACCACAGGAGAAACAAACTCGTGAAAAGTTCCACTGATTGGCGCAGTCCACAGGATTGTGTTGTCATGCGGGGCTGGTGATTCCGAGTAACCTGTGCGACAGTCGTTGGCCATGTAGGTGTACCAGTCTGTGTTGAGGCGTGGGATCTGGATCACCAGCTGACCGTTCAGAGAGTAGTGGACTGAGTCCGGAACCTCGTTCTCATTCTCCACGATTGCTCGGAGGGGGAGCCAGTCACCATCGTAGGTCTCGCCATCGACAGGTTCGGTGATTGTAAGATTAGTGGTGGATATCAGGATTGCTGCAAGGATCATTCCGAAAATCATTTTGTCCTCCATTCACTTCCATAACGCTCTGCATAACCAGCGCAGGTACTACCCCACCTAATCCAGCTGCCCCTGCGCCTGGTTCATGCAGTTGTTAGCCCTCAGATTCAGTTGATTCTGTGTGATTTGCGACTTCTCCAATGAATAAGTAGGTATGAATGACCGCAAGACGGGCTTCTTGTTTCTGCACATCGACATGTACTCCCTTGCAGGTTTTATCGTATATGGCATCGAGACGGTCTGCGAGATGATGCAATTCAGTTTCGACGATTGCCTCTGAACCTTCACTCTGATAAGATTCTGAAATGTATGCTAATAAACGATTCTTATACTGTTCGGATCCAACTCTTCTTTTGTTTCCTGATGCATCAGTCCAGTCTTCTTCTCTTGCAGGAAACACTGAATCAGCAATTGCCATTAATAATCGGCGACATGATGTCAGTGCAGCAGTTCTTGATTCAGAAGAGCCATCCTGCATTCTCTCGTTTATGGCGATTAGTTTTTCAGCTGCTTCTGGACAGTGTGATCGGACAAATGTATCTACTTCATTCCTTGCTTCTTCGAAAATAGCCTCCGCGATATCGCCCAATTCTATTGATAGATAAGTATCAGTGATATAGTCATGGATTGAAGCTCTTAGTGACGAGTATAGTCCCTTGATAAAGGTAAAACTCTCTATCTGTTTTGCCTGGAGTTTTAACTTAGTAGCCATTAGGGCTTCAGTCGCATTCTTTTCAATGAAATCCTTGGCATTTGAAGATATTGGCTTCGAAGTCTTTAATGATGATATTAGCACTTCATCAGATTCAACATTTGCTTCGATAGCAGGAAGACTATGGATATAGTACTTTGAGGTTTTCCTATTTACTCTTCCACTTGATAGAACATACTTTAGACAAGTTCCGAGCTTTGATGCTGAGAATCCCTCAGGATATCCTTTCGATTCTAAGTTTAGCCAGTACTGTGCATCAGAATCTCTCATCAGCCTTGCTAAACGCTTTGTCTTCATAAGAATTCTATCAATGGGTGATGTGGTATTCTCAAGTGTATCAAGCAAGGATATGGCTACCTTTCTCGCTTCGTCCAACCTTGAGAACATTTCTTTTCCTTTTTTCTGGCTAACGTTTCAGTTCAGCAGATGGATGTTAAGCCAAAACGGTGTTGACATTCTGCT
>JAIOQY010000067.1 GCA_021108435.1 Candidatus Aegiribacteria sp. | reverse complement strand
TGACAGCAACAGGTACTTTGTCCATATTTGCATAACCGGAGGTGATTTTGAATTATTCCATTGAGAGCATAAAAAGTAATTTCCACCGCGCGGGGGATATGATAGCTGAAGCATTGAATGCCGTACACCACTCACCGCGAGTCGTCAGGATAATGGCTGTTACGAAGACGCATCCTGTTGAACTGGTTCAGTTGTCCATAGAAGCTGGTATCAGGATAATTGGTGAGAACAGGGTCAGTGAAGGCGGGCGCAAGATTAAAACACTCGGGAAAGAAGTTGCTGAATTTCACATGATCGGTCCCATCCATACAGGGGAAGTGAGACAGGCTGTCAGAGATTTCCACTGGATTGATTCCATCTGCAGAATGAAGATTGCGGAGGAGATAGCTAAACGAACCACGGCCATAAATAAGAAACAGCCCGGAATACTTGTGGAGGTCAACACTTCCGGTGAGGAATCAAAGCATGGTCTGGCACCTGAATATTCAGTACTTGAGGAGGCGCTTGGTCAAATGCGGGAACTCGGTCTCGTTATATCGGGATTACTGACTATCGGGCCACTGGGGGGAACCGAGGAGGAAACAAGAAAAGCATTTGCTTCTCTTCGGAATCTCAGAGACGATCTTTCCCGCAAATGTGGTTTTGAGCTTCCTGAGCTTTCCATGGGCATGAGCGATGATTTCCAGCTTGCTGTGATGGAGGGTTCTACTATCGTCAGACTTGGCAGGTTCCTTTTCGGCAGGAGACAAAATTGACTTCCGATTATTCAGCAATATTATACATTTGTACAGATATACACTCACCAGCTTCCCGGCTCATCAGGGTAGCAGAACAGGAAACGGAGAAGCATCGTGCGTATTACGCCACTTGACATAAGAAGACAGCATTTCCGGAAAACAATGAGAGGTTACGATAATGCCGAGGTTGAGGCTTTTCTTGAGATGGTCGCTTCCGCCTGGGAGGAACTTGTAGAGAATCTTGAGAAAGTTGAGAGAGAACTTACCGTTCTCAGGGCGAGGGCATCTGATTTTGACCGGATGGAAGGTGCTGTGAGGGATGTGCTCGTACAGCAGCAGCAGAGTGCCGCCAAAGCCAGGAAAGAGGCTGACAAGGAAGCAGAACTCATTATTATGGACGCTGAGATCAAGGCGTCAAACCTTGTAGCTGAAGCAAGAGACCGTGTCCGTGTTCTTACCGAGACCATTCGTGAGCTGCAGGATAGAAGGCTCTCAGTGATTGCTCAGATACGATCATTCATTGATACACAGGGGAAGATGATTGATGTCGAGGAAGAACGCATAAGGGCAGAGTTGATCCCGGACGAAGAGAAGCTTCCCGGCGAAGAAGACGGTGATTCGCCGCTGCTCGAACTTACTGAACTCTGAATATGTCTTATTTCATTTTTCTTATACTTGCTTCGACATCACTCCTCACCCCTGCCGAAAGGATAGTTCCGCCGCAGACGCGAGTGGAAGCCGCCTTCACTGAGTTTGTGTGGGAATGTCCGGCAATTCATGAGATTGTGAGCCTGCCTGATAATCTGACTGGATATATTGCTGATGGATGCGGCTATTCAGGCAGTGATGGATCGATTCTTCTTCCACAGGCGAATCTGTTTTTTGCTGTACCCCCCGGAGTAGAACCTTTCCTTGAGATCATTCCCGAAGGTGTCCATTTTCTGTCTGCAGGTACTGTGGCTGAAACTTCTGTCTCCCCGGAAGGATTCGATTCCTTCTTTTCAGCCCACCCTGAGAATATCCCCCGAACCTGGGGTTCACTCACGCATACGGGTTCTTTCAGGAGAGCAGGTGTAACTCTTCTTGAACTTCATCCGATTGTGTTTCGAGACGGCGCTCTGTATGCCGCTGAGAGATTCAGAATTATCATCAGTTATCCTGACACAGGTCCGCCCGGAGCAGTATCGGGAATATCCGGATCGATATTCAGTGCCCTTCTTGAAGGAGGGAACAGAGTCTGGACTGCTTCCGAAAACCGCTCCGGATACAGTCCTTTCTGGGGACTGCCGTGGTATTCACTGGATATAGATACTGCGGGAATCTACTGTATCACCGCCGCAGAAATACCATCCGCTGCAGGTGTTCCCTCGACGACTCTCTCGATGTTCTGCGGACGCGGCAGAGAAATGGGGAATGATCCGTGGGAAACAGCTTACATACCAATAGATGTGCCGATACTGGTTGATGATGGCGGTGACGGTGTTTTTGATTCCGGTGACAGACTGTTCTTCTTCGGAAGGGGACTCGCCTGGTGGGAGTGCACAAGTGATAGCATGCCGCCGCATTTCAATCACAGATATTCTCACATTAATACATACTGGTTGACATGGGGCGGAGAAGACGGCGCCAGAATGGATATGATAGATGGAAGCTTAACAGGTGCCCCATCCATGCCTGATGTGTTTCTATCCAGGCAGCATCTCGAGGAGAATACGATCAGAGCAGCAGCTTATAGTGTTTTCCTGCCTGATGACTGGGCGTGGGTTCGTTCAACTGGAAGTACGGACACATGGGACTATTTCAGCTTCAATGCTCCCTCAACCACCGGCGAAGGATTCCTGAGGCTGCATCTGATCTCGAATGATTACCTTAATCATCATATCAGGCTTACAATGAACGGTTCTCAATTCTGTGATACAACCTGGAGTAACGCAGATGATTTCATTCTCCAGGTTCGGTGTTCCGAGTTACAGTCTTCAGGAAATAATCTCGGGATACAGATAATCAGAGATTCAGGAGAGGAGACCATATTTTTCGATTGGTTCGAGGTATTCTCCTGGACGGAACCGTCTCTTTCCGGGCAGGCTCAAATTCCGCTTGACTGGTGGCAGGTTCCCGGCCGACAGAAATTCACGTGGAATAACGATTTGTCGAACGCATATGTATTTATGATAGGGGGAGATGATCAGGCCGCCTGCATAACGGTTGATGATCCTTATTCGTTCGAATACGAAGTTCCCGATTCCTGGGTTTCAAGAGAATTCTGGATTTCGGAGATTGAGGACATGGCTTCACCGGTCAGCATTCATGAAGAGTCACCTGGAAGAATAATCAATGGAATGAACGGTGCTGACAAGATCTATATTGCCGCCGATGAGTTTTACACTGACATTCTTCCACTTCAGCAAACCGGTGAGCAGGTTCAGGTAATTTCCGCATCTGAGGTTTACAATGAATTTAACGGGGGAGTGAGAGACCCGCAGGCTATCAGGGCAATGATATACACTGTTGTTGACACATGGAATCCCATCCCGATGGATCTGATCCTGGTTGGAGGAGGAAACTGGGATCCTCTGCATTTCATTTCAGCCAGAGTATCCTACATAGATATCCTTCGCCGAGAATCATCCGAGACCGTTGCTGATGATCAATTCGTGATTGTTGGCGATAGCCTTCTGCCCCAGATCGCGGTTTCTCGGATGGGAATAACCAACAGATCCGACCTTCAGCTGATCGTTGACCGGACCCTTTCTTACGGCAATGTGGAAAACCAGGGCGAGTGGCAGACGGTTGTTCTTGGCGCCGCGGATGATGAGCGATCTCCTTTGCATGGCGGTGATGAAAGATTCCATACTCAGGATATGGAGCAATTACTGACGAATCACCTCCCCGGCGTACTGCGTCCTGAGAAGATGTATATGATCTTCTACGACTGGAACGATCTCTGGAAGAAGCCTGAGGCAAGAGAGGATTATATCAGCCTGTGGAGCAGAGGATCACTTGTCTCTCTGTTTCTCGGACATGGCGGGTACGATCAACTGGCTGATGAGGGTCTTCTGTACCTTGAGGATGTAGGTCTTCTTGCCTGCGAGAGCAGGCTTCCGGTAGCTTTATTCGGTTCCTGTGATGTCGGCGCGTTCCAGAATCCCGCATCTGAATGTATCGCTCAGCAGATAACCGCATCTCATTCAGGTGGCGCAATAATCGCGAGTGGTGCTACAGGAGTAACTTCCGGACCTGGCAATGAAATTCTTCTGGGTGAGATTATCGATCGATTGTTTTCTGAAGCTGATCTCTCGGTAGGAATGTGTTTTATGCTCGGCAAGATTGTCGCCGGATACAACAGTAACAATGCTTCCAACATCCTGTTTGGTGATGGAAGTCTCAGGCTCGCTTATCCATGGACTTCTTTCGATGTGAATGCTGACACCCTTTTTACCGGTGAATCAGCCATTCTCAATGGTTCCGCTCCAAACGATGGAATCATACTGATAGAATCGTTTGAATCCTGTCAGCCCGATACCTATTATACTTTCAGACATCATGATCCGATTGAATACCTCTCACTGGCCCGATCATTCTTCAGAGGAGCTGCAGTTGCCTCCCCTGATTACTCTGCTGCCATGTTCGTTCCGATTGACAGCGATACCGGTTCTCTTGCCAGGACTCAACTTGTATTTCTCAGTGACTATTCCATGGCTGCAGTGTCCACATATCCCGCTCGAATGGAAACGGGGAATCCACTATCCGATACGACAGGACCTGAAATAGAACTCTGGATAAAGGGTTACAGAAATGTAAATAAGCCGCATGTTTCAGGTTCAATTACAGTTCACGCATTGCTGTCCGATGATTCGGGTATAAACCTCCTTGGCAATACCGGCAGACAGCTTGCTCTTTATACGGATGGTTCACCTCAGGATGTGTCCGGATATTTCCGTTATCACCAGGGCTCCGGCACAACGGGCGAACTGGAAGTTGAGATAGGATCTCTTGAACAGGGAGATCATCAGATCCAGCTGAGAGCAAGTGACGGTCTTCTGAATACATCTCTGGTTCAGATGGATTTTGTCGTGACCTCAACAGGTGAGTTCAGTATCAGCAATGTATTTCCATATCCGAATCCGTGCAGCGATGGAGT
>JAIOQY010000066.1 GCA_021108435.1 Candidatus Aegiribacteria sp. | reverse complement strand
GCTGACAACTTCAGCTATATGTTTAGGGTCAGGTCTTGAATTTAAGCGTTTATAGACTTCTTAGAATAGAAGATAGTAATAAATGCTTTAATTCAAGACCTGACCCTATTTGCGTTTATGCGTTTCTATTGCGGTTCCAGTAACGCACTGTTGGAATAATCACAGCGGATGCCCCGCAGATAACAGCTCCGACGGTTGCGATAGCAGCGCCAAGCGCTCCGTATTTTGGAATGAGCAGAAAATTCAGTATAAGGTTAATCCCTGCAGAAACCATAACGCTGTACATTGAATATGAAGGTTTTCCCATCCCAAGAGACATTATAGAGAAAAGACTTCCAAAAGGACGAATCACGGATAATGAACCCAGTGCAATCAAAACAGGCCAGGCAAAGTCGTATTTACCCTGATAAAGGAAGTGCAGTAAAGGTTCCGAAAAGACCGTATACAATATTACAACTGGAAGCTGAATCAATTCGATAATAAGAATTCCACTCAGTACCCGCTTCAGGATTCCATCCCTGTTCCCCTGTCGCCACATTCTTGATACAAGGGGCAGAAGAATCATGTTAGCTGCAATAGAAAGGTTTATGACAAAAGCAGTCAGAGTTCGACATGCTCCATATCCCGCTACTTCAGATGGAAGAGCGAGTTTCCCGAGAACCAGAATATCAGTCCTGGTATAGACAAAATTAGCAAGCCCTGTTCCGAGAGAAACAACGGCAAAACCCATCACAATCCTCATTGTTCCCGGTGATATACCCAGGGCTGGAGAAACAAGATCTCGTGCCAGCCAGACGTTTATCAGAAGAGCCACGGTGTTCCCGGCTATCATTGCTCCGAAAACCTGAAGAGGACTGTTGAGAGAACCGTTCAGGATCATCCATCCGACAGCACCGGTTCTGACCGCGAATGAAGCGATGTCAGCTATCATGACCTCTTTCATCCTGTGCTTCGCCACAAGAAGGCTTCTTGGAAGCTGGGATGCTGTGCTGACGATAACGAAGAGAGCGAGAACTTCAGGAATCCCTGCAATATCAATATCACTGTAAAAGGACTGAATAAGCCCGCTGCCGAAAACAAGAAGCAGTGCTGTAATTATTGCCATACCGGAGGCAAGGACTATCCCCGCATTGGCCAGTTTCTGCTCTCTTTCGGTATCACCCTCTGCCGCAAATTTGATAATCGCCTGAAGAACAAATCCTCCACCGAAAAGAACACCGAACAATTGAACGCTCCGAGCCAGAGCATAAGCAGCATATGTCTCCGCAGGAAGAACCCGGACAATGAGTATTGCTACCAGTCCCCACAATACAAGAGTTCCTCGGCTGACCAGAGCAGGAACTCCGAGTTCGACTATCTGCTTCTTGAATTTCAGGATTTCTGTGAACATTATTGTGCGGGATGATGGAGAATCAGCGGATTTCCCCTGAACCGCGCTTCTTATCTCTGATTAGAAATAGCTGCTTACCAGTAGTTTTCAGGATACTTCTCCAGAAGTCCCCTGTTGATTCGCCTTCGAGAAGCTGCTTTGCATAAGTAACAACAGCAAGCCAGAGAAGTGATAGAATAAAGGTGAGAAAAGTATTTGTTATGACAAGCATAGCACGTTTTGGATATGACCGGAGAGCCATCGGTACTGCCGGAACCAGAACTTCAAGAGTAGGGCTTTCCTTTACTTCCTCGAGCCTCAGTGATTCCAGTTCCTGCCTCAGCATCAGATATATTATGCGACGTGTTTCCAGGTTGATTGAGATGTTTTCAAACTCCTTCAGCATCGATGGAATGCTGTCCAGACCGGGAAAGAGACTGAGACTGTCTCCGGATGTCATTCTGGTGTTCAGAGTATTCCTGAGGAATGCGACTTCCCGTGCTATCTCTGAATAAGCAGAACTTGAGTACGACATTGTTCCGCTTACACCTGACAGTTCAGCTTCGGCAAGAAGAAGTTCTGTCTCTAGAGTACCAAGTAATTCAATTGTCTGCGAACCCTGCTCTTCCGGAAAGATCAGTCCTGTTTCCTCCCTGAACCGCTCCATTCTATTCTGTGCTACAAGAAGGGATTCTTCTGCTGTTTCTACAGATTCCTCTGCAAGAATTCTGCTTCGCCTGGCTCTGCTGGTTATGATGACGGAGAGTTCGTCGTTCGCGAACGTGATAATATCGTTCACCATAGCTGCTGCTTCTTCTCTGCTCCTGCCCTCTGCCGATATAACAATCAGACCTTCAGGAGTGAGTTCAACTGCTATCCATTTCCGCATTCGTTCAAGGGCAATATCCATATTTGGGGATTTGAAATAATCAAAGAAGTCGTATTTCAGCATCACGCGCTCAATCACTATCCTTGAAGACAGTATCTGCTGGACAAGATTGATATCCATTCCTCCCGGTGTCCCTGCGCTCAGTGCGCTTCCGAGACCGCCAAGCCCTCCGGGTAATAGATCTCCGGTAATTGTTCCCAGGCCCGCCATCTGAGACAAAGAACCTGACTCTCCGGGAACCATCGCGATTGCGGATGCGCTCCACCGTTTATCTCTCGTCAGTGCCCATACAGCGCTGGCGACAGCGACAATAATGCATAGAACCATGATTTTTCTAAGATTACATGCTATTGATCTTAACCAGTTCCCGGCAAAGGAATTTCCGATATTATTCTGCATCTTCATACTCTATTTCGATATTGCATAAACTGTTACGCCAATTGATACTATTGTCCCGAAAACGGAGATAAGATCCCTGTTTCTTGAGAACCAGTTGTAACCGACATTAATTCCATCTCCGGGAAGCAGTGTTAAACCCTCTGCAGGCTCATTCGTTTCATATTCCTTTCCGTTCCGGAATATGGAAATATCAGAACCTGCTTCGTTTGATAATCCTCCAGCAGCAACAATATAATCAAGAACAGTACTCTCCGGTCTGTAAACCACCGATCCGATGCTGTTTACAGCTCCAGCAACAGTTATTGAATCACTCATCAATACAAGCAGGATTGTATCTCCTGGAAGAATCAGCTGTTGAAGAATACCAACACTGTCAGCCCATACTGGAAAATGACCACTGTTTCTGACAATTCTGGTCTCAGATAGATTCACATTCCCCGGCAAACCTCCCATACGAACAACAAGAGACTCGAAATTGTCGTATGGCGCGAGTTCCCAGGTTTCAAATGAGTGAATCCGTTCAGGAATCTCATTCGGTGTTGCAGGATAAATCAGATCTGAGCGAAGCAGAAATACAGGATTTGTACATACATCGAAGACAACACTCGCATTGTTGGTCAGAAATGGATCCGCGACTTGGAATCCGGTTTCTGAGGAAATATGCAGATCAACTTCGAGTGTATCGCCGGTAGATGTATACAGTTTCCCTATCCTGGAACCATATACGGAAATGCATCCTGCTTCCTTAACCAGATCAGAAACCCTGTTGAGTGAAGTCATGATATATGTTCCCGGTTCATTAACCATGCCTCGAATACTGGCCCTCAACATGCGGGGTTCAGAAAGTGAGAGTGTGATCTCCAATGAAGGATAGAATCTTGTAACTGTCCTTTGCAGAGTATACTGTGCCTGCTCGATCGTAAGGCCATCCACATCAACGGCTCCTATCCCTGATACGGACAGATAACCATCGGAGCCAATGCGGCAGCTAACCAGGGGAAGAACTCCCGCTCCCAATAATGCTTCGGTGCAGCCACCCTCTATTACAATTGTTACGACATCACCCGGACCAAGCACATACGAATTTCTGTCCGCCTGTTCCAGAATAGAAATACTGATGCCTGAAGCACCTGAAACAGGTGGAGAAACACTCTGTATAAGTATCATGAGTATTGTAAGCAGCATAAATTTACCTGTCCCCGCAAAACAATGTACAGTAATACATTATATTATATCCTGTCTGGAAGTCCCGGTTTGATCCCCGGTCTTCCGGAAATACTCGATTGTAGTATCCAGACCAGTTTCCAGGCAAACGACGGGTTTCCAGCCAAGTTTCTTATTCGCAAGGGATATATCCGGTTTTCTGATCTTAGGGTCATCCATCGGCAGATCCCTGTTAACAATTGAACTCTGTGTATTTATTCTCTCCAGTATAAAACCGGCGAACTCCCGGATAGTCATCTCGTCAGGATTGCCTATGTTCACGGGTCCCTCGAAATCACTCATCATTAAACGCACCAGTCCGTCAACCGTATCGGAAACAAAACAGAAACTTCGAGTCTGACTGCCATCGCCAAAAACCGTAAGGTTACGGCCGGACAATGCCTGCGAGATGAAAGCGGGCACGACCCTTCCATCATCAGCTCTCATTCTGGGTCCGTAAGTATTGAAGATTCTGGCGATTTTCGTATTAATTCCATGAAAGCGCCTGTACGCGAACGTAAGGGCTTCCGCAAACCGCTTTGCCTCGTCATAAACTCCTCTTGGACCTACCGGATTCACATTCCCCCAGTAATCCTCAGTCTGAGGATGAACAAGAGGATCTCCATAGACTTCACTGGTTGAAGCCAGCAGGAAACCGGCGTTCTTCTCCTTTGCGAGACCCAGGGTTTTATGAGTTCCCAGCGATCCGACCTTCAGCGTTTGAATCGGAAAGGCAAGATAGTCAGCCGGACTCGCGGGAGAAGCAAGGTGAAAAATGAAATCGAGTTCTCCCTGCAAAAAAATGTAATTTGTCACATCATGATGAATGAATGTGAAGCTGTCGTTACCGGCCAGATGCGCGATGTTATCAGTCGACCCGGTGATAAGGTTATCCATCGCCAGCACTTCGTGCCCTTCAGAAAGCAGTCTTTCACAAAGGTGGCTGCCAATGAATCCGGCGCCGCCTGTTACAAGTACTCTCATCTATATCTCCCGGGAATTACCCAATCTTTCAGAATACATAGCTCTGTAGTATTCCCTGAATCTGCCTGATTTTATCTCTTCCCACCAGGCACGATTATTTTTGTACCATGCGACTGTAAGTTCAAGCCCTTCTTCAAATGGGATCTCAGCTTTCCAGCCAAGCTTCTCTTTGATACAACTGACATCAAGAGCATAACGTCTGTCATGTCCAGGACGATCATCAATATACCTCACAAGACCCGGATCAGCATCTGTTGCCGCAAGTATGCCATCGGTCACTTCCCTGTTGGCATGCTCTTCCCCCGCTCCGATGTTGTAGACGGAGCCCGGAGCAGGATTGTCCAGTATAAGCATCAGTGCTCTGCAATGATCGAACACATACATCCAGTCGCGACGGTTCAGACCGTCCCCATACAATGGAAGGGATTCTCCGTCCAATGCGTTCGTAATAAATAGAGGGAACAGCTTTTCGGGATACTGCCATGGACCGTAATTATTCGATGCCCTCGTTACTACAACGGGGGTTTTATGGGTTGTCCAGTAGCTCATGGCCAGCAGTTCTCCTCCAGCCTTGGATGCTGCATACGGACTTCTTGGAGCAAGCACGTCACCTTCTCGAGATTTTCCGGATTCAACACTGCCATACACTTCATCAGTAGATATCTGGAGGAATAGATTTCGTTTCTCTTTCCTGAATTCCTCAAGAAGAATCCTGACACCTTCAATGTCTGTCCTGACAAAAGAGGAAGAATCATCAATAGATCTGTCCACATGAGTCTCAGCTGCAAAATTAATAATCGCGTCGCATCCATTCATCGCTTCAGCCACCACAGTCGGATCACAGATATCTCCCCGGATAAATGCGAAACGGGAATTATCTTCCAGATCAGCGAGATTTTCCCGTCTGCCGGCATATGTCAGCTTATCAAGAACGGTAACCTTCCATGAAGGGTTGTTTTTAATCGCCATTCTTGTAAAATTGCTTCCAATAAAACCCGCGCCGCCCGTTACGAGGAGCTTCACATCTTTCTCCCATCGACCACTTGCAGGCGGAGTTCCCTTGCTCTGATCCCGGCCTGCAGAAGACCGTCAATACTGCTTCCTGAATCTGCCCACCAGCCTTCAATAATATCCGCCCTGAGTTTACCGGCACTCAGATATGCGTTGTTGATATCGGTGACTTCAAGTTCTCCCCTCGCGGAAGGTTTAAGCGCATCGATAACTTCAAATGCATAATCATCGTACATGTATACACCAATGACGGCATAGCTGCTTCTGGGGTATTCAGGCTTTTCAACTATTGAAATGATCCTGTCACCCTCGATCTCAGCTACTCCATAATCTCTCGGATTGTTCACTTCCTTCAGAAGTATTCTCGCTCCATTCTCCTGCTTCCGGAACGTCTCCACATGTGGTTCAAGCGAATCCTCAATAATATTGTCACCCAGTATTACAACGAATTTATCACCGCCTACAAATGCTTTTGTCAGACCTATTGCTTCCGCTATGCCACCTTCTTTAGTCTGATAGGCATAATTAAGAGTATCGAGCCCGAAATGCGATCCATCACCAAGGAGTCGAAGGAAATCGCCCGCGCTATTCCCGCCTGTAACCAGCATTACATCCCTGATCCCCGCCTCAGCAAGCTTCTGAAGAGGATAGAAAATCATAGGCTGATCATAAACAGGCAGCAGATGCTTGTTTGTTATGCTGGTCAGCGGTCTGAGCCGCGTTCCCAATCCCCCGGCGAGAACAACACCTTTCATGGAATTAACCTCTTCCGGTATTATCGAACAATTGCAAGCTTGAAAAACCTGCTTTCACCATCCTGTGAAATCCGGACAATATATGTTCCCGATGCCACAGGTTCACCATTGCTGTCATAACCATCCCATGAGAACATGTCCCTGTTTTGTGACAGGGACTCATAAACAAGCTCTCCCCTCAGGTCAAACAGATGAAAGTCCAGAGCAGTATTTGGAAGTCCGGCAATTCCCAGCACTTCTCCTGCTCCGGGGACGAATGGATTGGGATATACCGTTGCTGTTTCTATATTACCGGTCATTCCCTGTTCGAGATGAAGCTTCCAAAGGCCATGGTCTGTAACAATGTAGAGCAATCCATTATCCGCATCGCAGACTATGTTTCTCACATTAAGTGATTGAAGTGGTGAATTCAATGTGTTGTACTCTTCAACGGATCCATCTGGATAGATCCTGAAAAGTCCTTCTGGAGACCCACCCCAGAGATCTGAAGACCCCGCCCAGAGACAGGATAGATTATCAAAACAAAGAAAATTTATATTGCCGGATATGTTTTCCACATCTGTGAATGTCTCTTCACCTGATTTAAGCACGGCAAGACCGCCTGTTGTTCCCACGTAGAGATCTGCGTTTCTTGAAAGAACTATCGCCTGCACATCCCCGGATGGCAATCCCTGAGAAGTACCTGCTGAATATAGAACCTGACCCGTAAGAACGTTCCCTTTAACCAGTCCCAGTTCAGTTCCCATCCAGGCTATTGAAGATGAAGGGGTTGGCGCAATATCCCTTACATATCCTGATGGAAGTCCGTCAGATGGCTCGAAGGTTTTCCATGATGCGGTAGACTCCTCTCCGGGTGTCCAGGAAAGCCTAACTACCCCGCTGGGTTCTGAAGGCGTTCCAAAGTACGGTTCCTGAGCAAACCATATCTCTCCGGATGATGAAATCGCCGCGTTTTTGATCTGATTGTTCAGAAGTCCGCTGTTATCA
>JAIOQY010000065.1 GCA_021108435.1 Candidatus Aegiribacteria sp. | reverse complement strand
GGGTGATACAGCAATGGTTATCAACAATAATATCAGCGATAATTATTCTGATCATCATGGTGGTGGTATCGGTATAGATGGTTCAAATGTACTACTATGCAGTAATTACATTTCTGGAAACGATGGCGGGTCCGGAGGCGGAGTTTTCATAGGGGGTGCTATAACAACTATTACTGGAAACCTGATTGTTGGGAATACCGCTGTATACGGTGGGGGAGTAGGTGAATACTCCGGTGGTAATATTAACTTAGAGAATAATACCATAGCATTTAACTCAGCTACCGCAAGAGGAGGAGGTCTTCAAAGTAAGAATGACTCTATTTCTATTACAAATTCCATTATCTGGGGAAACAATGCGCCAATAGGATCGCAGATATATCTTCTTGCTTTTGCTGATTCAACGCATGCATTTATTGAATACAGCAATGTTGAATACGGGCAAGATTCAATTTTCCAAGACACCTATGCCACCCTCTACTGGGGTCCTGGCAACATCGATATCGATCCTCAGTTTGAGGTAGGACCTCTTGGTGATTATCACCTTTCCTATGGCTCTCCCTGTATTGATGCAGGTAATCCCGACTGGGAATACAACGATCCCGAGGATCCATTCAATCCAGGTTATGCCCTCTGGCCTGCTATGGGAACCACCCGTAATGACATGGGAGCCTTCGGAGGAGGAGGAGTCAATTACTGGCTCACTGTTGAAGAGGAAGAATCTTCTCCACCTGAAGCAGGGCTGGTTCTGAAATCCTTTCCAAATCCATTCAGCTCATCATGCACTGTGTGTTATCAGCTTGAGTATCCTTCACATGTGGTTCTTTCTGTGTTCGATCTCTCCGGTCGACTCGTTGAGACTCTTATTGATGAGGTTGTTCCCGCAGGTATGTACTCTGAATATCTTGATGGCTCGGGCCTCTGCTCAGGTATGTACCTGATAAGGCTGGTAGCAGGTGAACATGTCGCCACTAGGAGATGTATAGTTGTCAGATAGGATAGTGATCATGAAATGTTATGTATCTATTGTAATTGTGTTGTTGATTCTCTCCTGCGGGGACAGTCCAACCGGACCTGTTGGTCCTGATTATCCCACGGCATCGATTCTTACCGCTGTGTTCACAGGTGATTGGTTCCCCCCTGATACATCCAAGGGCACAAGCAACGATATTCAACTTACGTGGACCGTGTGCCCGGACAGTTCCTTCTGGAAGTATACGCTCTACAGATCATATACACCCGATATTGAATCGCTTCCTGATTCAGCGGAGATCATTCACATTATCTTTGAAACTTCAGATACTGTATACACAGACCTCCATACCTCCTGGGACACCAGGTTCTACTACGCAGTCAGGACATCTGACCAGGATACCCTTGTTTCATGGAGCAACGAGGTGTCGGTAGATATCCCTTCGCAGAACACATTCGGAGGTCCGGACTCTCTCGTTAAGACTGTAGATGTGGGATCGGGTCCGGGAGGCATCTGCTGCCTGCCTTCAGGGAGTTACGTGTACGTTGCATGCTACTTCGGAAACAGCGTTTACGTGCTGGATACTTACGACTATTCAGTATTTACCTCTATTCCGGTCAGTGGCGGGCCCATGGATGTCTGCTCCTCCTCTAACCATGTGTTCGTATCATGCGGCAACGGTGATGAAGTACAGGCAATCATGACTTCCGACAATACTGTTGAGAATTCAGTATCTGTCGGTAATTCCCCGGTAGGATTGTGTATTACCCCGGATGAGGAGTATGTCTACGTCTGCTGTTACGGCAGCGACGAGGTTTGGTGCCTTGATGCTTCCAGTCTTTCAGTTGTTGATGTGATCAATGTTGGAAACGGTCCCTGGGATATTTGCTGCCTTCCCTCCGGTGAATACGTCTACCTTACAAACCGGCTTGAAGGAAGTGTAACGGCTATAAGGGTATCTGACAACGAAGTCGTATCAACATGGAATGTGGCTTCTGAACCTGTCGGCATATGTTCCTCGATAACAGGTGAACATGTTTATGTCTGTGATTATTCCGAAAACAGCGTACTGTATATTCGAACCATTAATGGAACTGTTGAGGCGAGCCCGGATGTGGGTATGGGTCCAATCTGTGTATCGATCATTCCCAATGGAAGTATCGCCTACGTATCCTGTTATCAGGAAGACAGGATTTACTTCCTTGATCTTTCAAGCGGGACTGCAGTGGGTTACATACCCACGGATATCCGCCCCAACGGGATCTGTTCAGTACCTTCCGGGGAACAGGTGTACTTTACGAACAGTATATCAAGTACGGTCAGTGTGCTCGGGTACAGCGGCCCGAGGTGGCTGTAGTGGTAATCCTTAAACCTGGTGAGATATGCTGGATTATTCAGTCTATTCCATGACAAACGGGGAGTTATTCGTATCCCTCTCGGACAGGAAAGGTTTTTCAAGACCCCATTCGATGGCAAATCCAGGATCGTTCCACGCAATGCCATACTCATCCGTGTTGTCGAAATATCTGTTAACAACATATATCAGGGTCATATCGGTATGTGCGGCATAGCCATGCGCTACTCCCGGCGGTATAAGCAGTCCTCTCGGTCTGCCTCCATCAAATTCGATTGAGAGTGAATCACCAAAAGTTGGAGATTCTTTCCTGATATCGGCCAGGCCTGCAGTTATCCTGCCCTGAACAGGAATCCATAAATCGGTCTGATTTCGGTGATAATGCAATCCCCTCAGAACACCTGATTCGGAACGCGAATAGTTTATCTGTGTCTGCGAGTCGAAAATATCCGGAATCCATTCTTTCCTGAAAACCTCACAGAAACTTCCACGCTCATCCTGCAGAGTGCTCAATTCAAAGAGATATACACCTTTTATCCTGCATTCTTCTTTCTTCAAGATCATTTTCCTTTCACTTGCATTCATGTTACGGGAAACACTAGATTGCATCCTTAAGTGAAGACTGTCAAGAAGGGATATTTTGAGAAGAACTGAACGGGTCGCTCTCCTGCTCGAAATGCTTCCTGTACTGTACCCGAATGCAAGGTGCCTTCTGGATTACGATGGAAAGCCTGAAAGACTTCTAATCGCTACTATTCTCTCGGCAAGGACCACTGACGCTGCTGTTAACAGAGTCACACCGCATCTGTGGGTAAAAGTCGGAAATATTCAAGGACTTTCCCAATCTCGCAGAGAACTAATTGAAGAAATAGTTCATCCTCTGGGTTTCTTTCGATCCAAGGCAAGATCGATACAGGAAGCTGCTGCCTGGCTGACAGTACATAACGAAACGGTGCCGGGGACAATTGATGAACTCATAACCATTCCCGGTGTCGGGCGAAAAACCGCAAACGTCATTTTAGGAGAAGTATTTCATAAGCCTTCGATTATTGTCGATACTCATGTAAGCAGACTCTCACTGAGACTTGATCTGACAAGAAATACGCAACCCGCTAAGATTGAAGCTGATTTAAAGAAACTGCTTCCGAAAGACCGCTGGACATCCTTCAGCCATCAGATCGGTTTCCACGGCAGACAGGTCTGTCTGTCCAGAAAACCGAAATGTTCAAACTGTGACTTCAATGGATTCTGCCCAAAGAAGGGCGTATAAAAGCCTTTGTTGTTATGATATTCAAGCAGTATTATCATTTTCAGGCATGAAAATGTGAGAATTACTGGAAGAATAGTCTACTTTGCGAGGAGTTTGCCTGGATGACGAAAACCAGACTTCCGCGAATTGTTCAGCGCATTTCCCTTAATTCTATTCTGATTTTTTTGTCTTCTTCAGAAGATGCTTTAAGAATGAATTCATGCATCTCTCGAAGCCACTCCAATTTCTCTTTTGCGGAGTATTTCATCAATCGTTTTAGGCGTTCCTCTACGGTTTCCCATTCGAAGATCATAATTTTGACCTTAGTTTTCTTATCTTTTTCAACTCATTGATATCTTGTCTGTCAATTGCTCTACCTGTGTTCTTCTTCATTTTTATCAGATCATCCAGCGAGATTACAGATAATTGTACATCATCAATTTGAAATGATAAAGCGTTTCTTTTAGCTTCCTCAAAACTAACGGGAGATTCAATAATGATATCCACTTCTTTCAATTCATTATCCTTGTAGAAGTTAAAAGCTTTCATGTGTTTATTTGTAATCCATTCATTACGCGTTTTCTCATCGGCGAGTTTCATAGGATCAACAGGCTGCTTAACTTCATAACCGAGAACTGTCAGAATATCAATAATTTTCTTAAGGTTTTCGTTACTCATTTCGACAAGAATGTCCATATCAGCCGTGCTACGCATCGAACCAAGAAGATTGACTGCAAGACCGCCTACAAGAACATACTTAACATTATTGGTCTGAAATTCTCTCAGTATTTCTTCATAGAAGATCATAAGTTATTCAGCAATTCATTCTCAGAATATTTCGTATACTTTTTAAAAAGATTTCCATATTCCATCATATCGTCCTGAAAATAAGCCACATATGAAACCATTACTCCTCTTTACAGAAGATGATACTCTTTCAAACTCTCCTTTGTCAATATTCAAACACCTTAATAACGTGGATCTGAGCCAATGTCATATTACTCTCTTAAATCCATCTCAATTTGTGAGAAGGACCCGCCTTTAAGACGGGTCCCTCAATTTGCACAGTGATAGCAGTCTAGTCAATATCTCCAAGATCTACAGGAAGATAAAGACCGTCTTCGCCTACCCACATATCCCAGAATGTGTAAGTATCGCCGTCCTCATCTTCACACTTGATGTCGTAATAGTCACCGCCGTCGACCCAGAATGTGAATTCATCGCCTGAGTAGAGCATCTCGCTTCCGAGACGGTCTTCCCCCCACTCGGTGTATGAAGAGGGGTTGGCATAAATCCAATAGATATCATATCCACCGGTATCGTTGTATATGGTTACAGGAGCATTACCGTATACGGTTTCCTCTTCTGAGTAGCCTCCGCTGCTCATGTCAACTTCGCCAAGATCGTCCAGCGTTACATTCCAGACATACGAACCGTAAACATCTACTCCGTACCTGATGTACTCGTCTTCATCCTCATCTTCCAGACGGATGTCGTAAATATCATTGGGAACACTGAAAGTTACCGAACTTCCGGATGAAATAACTTCATCGGAGTCCAACCAGTCATCTCCCCATTCATCATCATAGGTAGAACTTATCTGGACATACCAGATATCGTACCCACCCGTATTGTTGACTATACGGATTGAACCGGCAGATACAGAGACAATCAGTCCTATTGCAGCAAGCAAAAGGATTGTATTTTTCATTTCAACCTCCCTTAGAATGAAATACAGAGATAAAGCTAAAACATAATGATGTTTCCTGTCAATCCCGAATTGCTGGTGACATGCATGCTGAGATGAATATATTAGAATGTAAAACTAATCTTGCGTAACCATTACAGGGATGGTTGAATAATGAAAACCGGATTAATATTATTGTTTCTTGTTTCACTCACTGTCTTCGCGGCCACTATCACCGTTGAGCTTCCTTCTGACATTATCAATACATGTCACCTGCCGGTAACACCGGCCGGAGTGATCCCGCAGATGCAGGGCGCCTATCCTGGAACTGAGGCGGGATTTCCATCCCTGCCTGAACTGCCATGGACCATTTCAGTTCCTGCCGGGGAAAGGGCGATATCATTAACATCAAGCGCGGTGTGGGAAAACATCGCTGACAACATCATCATCCCTCCTCTTCCAGCGCCGACACCTCTGATACATGATGCCGAAGTCACTTCTGCTCAGGTAGTTGATGAAGTCTATTCATCGGACAGTTTCTGGCCGTCAGAACCGGCACAGCTCACGGGTACCGGATTCAGGAATGGTACACCTGAAGCAGAGATTCTTGTGATACCTCTGCGCTGGAATCCGGTTACCGGAGAACTCCAGAAGCTCGTCTCACTGAAGATCAGACTGGAAACCGCTCCACTTGATGAAAGACCATTCTGCAGCGGGGCAAAAGATGACGATTTCAGGAGAATGCTTATTGTCACTGATTCTTCACTTGAATCAATCTTCCAGCTGCTTGCTGATCGAAGAACTGATCAGGGTATTCTTACAGAAGTCATAACTATGAACGTGATCTACTCAATGTCCTCCGGAAGAGACAATGCTGAAAAACTCCGTAACTTCGTGAAGGATTACTATACTCTGAACGGTCTTGATTTCCTTCTTCTTGGTGGAGATACGAATCTGGTGCCGTTCAGGTTCGCTTACGCGATGACCTGCGAAGCAGGATATGCTTCCCGCGAGGATAGTCTGCCCTGTGATCTGTACTTCTCCGATCTGGACGGAACCTGGGATGCCAATCTGAATAATATTTTCGGCGAAATAGCTGATGAGGTTGACCTGCATCCGGACATCTTCGTTGGAAGAGCAACTGTTGAGAATACAACAGAAGCACAGACATTCGTGAATAACATCGCCGCGTACGAAGACTGCTACAAAGATGATTTCTATCAGGATGTTCTGTTCCTTGCCGCGGTACTGTGGACGAACCCCTATACCAATTCGGGAGAGAGCAAGGATTATATCGATGAACAGTTCCTCCCTGATTATCTGAACATCACAAAGCTCTATCAGGCTCTGGGTAACGAAAATCTGTCAACGACAATGGCAGCATTGAACGCGGGACAGAATCTGGTAAACCATGATGGACACGCATGGTATTCATCCCTCGGAGTGGGTGATGACTACATGGGCTATGACGATATGGACGCCATCAATTCAGATGGAAGGTTTTCCGCTGTAATGTACTCGATAGGCTGCTGGAGCGCTGCTTTCGATTTCGACGCCATTGCTGAGCATTTCATTACGAATTCCGGAGGAGGAGGTGTCGGGTTTATAGGTAACTCCAGTTATGGATGGGGTTCTCCCGGTAATCCCCTTTACGGTTATTCAGATGCTCTTGATCAGCTTTTCTTTGATTACCTCTACAGTAACTGGTCTCTCACCCTTGGGGAACTGCTGGCATACACAAAAGAGTATTTTATTCCGTACAGCCAGTGGGAGAACGTGTACAGATGGCATCAGTACGATGTTAATCTTCTGGGTGATCCCTCCTTTAGACCGTACAGAACAGATCCTCTGGAAATTGAAGTACTGTGTCCGGATATTGTCACTACTAATACTTCAATCTTCCCCGTACAGATTACAGGAGCCGATCCTGAGGGGTTGACCGTCTGTATTCATGATGATGGGGACTACTGGAACACTGCAGAACTCGATGCGACTGGTCATGTGGATTTCATCTTTTCCGATCCGGTTATTGGAAGCGTAACTCTGACCGTTACCGGACCGGGAATCAGAAGAACATCACTTATTATTGAACAGGCATCAGGACCTGACCCTGTCATTTCTCAATTGCTTGTAGACGATACAGCCGGCCTGGGACACCTTTCCCCCGGATGCTCTGCCGATCTTGATATCACGCTCCTGAATCAGGGCAATGAGGATCTTACAGATGTTGTGATCAGCATTACTTCAATAAGCGGTCCTGCAACTCTGATCCAGAGTACAAGTTCCTTTGGCGGTATTCCAGCAGGAAGTGAGTCGACCGGATCCCCGCTCCTGGCGCTTAACGTGAACAGTTCCTCTGAAACCGGTTCAGTCGTCACACTTAACGGGCAGCTTGTTTCCAGCCAGGGCACCTGGGAAATTTCCATACCTCTTCTGGTTTATGCTCCCGGTCTATACTTCACAACGTACTCAGTTGATGATGACACGGGCGGAAACGCGAACGGGATACCGGAACCGGGTGAAACATTCCAGCTGGATGTCAATATCGCTAATCTGGGTCTCTTAACCGCAAGTGATGTAGCAGTACGGATGACTGAATATCCAACATGGGTCTCCTGGCCGCAGGATTCAGCCTGGGTTGATTCGATTCCTGAAGACAGCACAAGAACATTCTCATTCATATGCGAACTTTCGTCCGGCGCTCCTTCCCCGTCTTTTCCCTGGTTCTATTTTGATATTCTCTCGGAGACCACATTATATGCTACAGTGGATACTCTGAGACTGACTGTAGGTGAAACAGGGATTTCAGATGATGTTGAGTCGGGCGCTGCGGGCTGGACGCATTCGGGAACGAATGACATGTGGAATATCACAGACTCCGAGAGTCATTCCCCCAGCCATTCATGGCACTGCGGCGATGCCGGCGGCTACGTGAATAACATGGACTGCGGGCTGCTATCCCCTGAACTGATACTTGCGCCAGCTGCTTCAATGGAGTTCTGGACTACTTTTGATGTGGCAATCTATGGCAGTGACGGCATTTATCTGATTATCCATGATCTCGATTCAAGTACATCGGATACTCTTGCTTTCATAGGATCAGGCGGGGCTCTGGGTCCAGGCGGCAAAGGAAATGGAACAGGCTGGGTCCCTTATTCATATGATCTCTCCATGTTTGATGCGGGTACCAATATTCAGGTTGAGTTCCGATTCAAAACAGACAATGACAGTGATACAGGGATTGGTTTCTTTATTGATGATATCACAATTGAAGGAGCCTACACAGGATATACGGGTATTTCAGGCAGATCCCCCATACCGGTTTCACCTATGGGATTTCCCTTCCCCAATCCATCACATGAAAGTGTAAATGTTCATCTGTTCTCTGGAAATCAGCAGAACTGGACACTTGGTCTGTACAACATCTGTGGAAGACTTGTTCTCGAAACGAAGGGGACATCCCCGATAAATGCTTCACTGAACCTGAATGTCTCCGATCTTGAGCCGGGTATATACTTCCTTCGTTTTTCAGCTGAAAGCGATACTTCCAGAAGGCTGGTTATTCTCAGGTAGTCAGCGGAGGATTACAACAGACTCGATCAGTTGTGTATCTCCTGCAGTACATACGAGGAAGACTGTCCCCTGAGGAAAAGCTGATATGTCCATCTCAAGTGAATGAGCACCTGATGACAGGACTCCGGGATTCATGGTGCAAAGAAGTCTTCCCTGCAGGTCGTATATTGCTAATCTGATATCAGTCTGATCATCCAGAGTTACCTCAGTGTACAGGGTTCCGGATGCCGGATTTCCAGTAACATGAAGAAGAACCTCAGAATTCTCACTCAAACCTCCACCGAAAATTCCTGTCCCTCCATCTCCGAGGAACAGGAAAATTTGCCCTGTGTAATTTCCGACAAGTATATCCAGGTATCCGTCTTCGTTCCAGTCACATACGGATGGCCTGGCAGAGGAATAGAAGTTAATTTCTTCACCATCAGCCTTTAAATACTCAAAACTCTCAAACAGCGGTGAATCAGAAGCCCCGACATTCTCATAGCAGGCTATCTTGCCATTGGATGAACCCAGAACAAGATCGAGAAGCCCGTCACCGTTCATATCTGCAAAATCAGGATAAGAATAATAAACCTGAATGGGCTCACCAGCGCACATGACTGAATCCGTAAAAGGGAATACTGGATCAGAGGGGGATCCTTCGTTTGTATAAAGATAGAGCCCTGCAGGAACAGCTTCAACTCTTCCGACAACAAGATCCGGCAAACCGTCATTATTCCAGTCAATCACACATGGAGCGGAGTTATGACCCATATCAATCGGGCGGCCGGCAACCTTGACCGGGGATTCTCCAACTAGAAAAATATTGCCTGAAGCAAGTCTTCTGAAGTAGTTGACACTGCCTAATCTGTCTCCGACAATGATATCCAGCCTGCCGTCATTATTCCAATCCACAGCCTGTGGATTTGTCGCACCGGTACATCAACCATATGGAAGCGAAATAGGATTTGCGCCATCAAGAAGATAAAAATAATTCTCAAAAACCGGAGATTCATTAGTGCCTGTATTCGGATAATATCTGATGCGTCCTCCATCGAACTGACCGCAGATAAGATCCTTTTTTCCGTCTCCGTCCCAGTCCACAGCCAGCGGAGCCGCATAGCTGCCTATATCAATTCTGCTGCCGTTACAGTACAGAACACCGGCAGCACTGAAACTGCCGACTCCGGCAGTAACGGAAATAGTTGCCAAAAACAAAAACAGAAAGATTTTCATCATTATGGAATCCGAATCACACTTCCTGACATGATTATGCTTCCGGTATCAATCTGAACGTAGTATATGCCGGACGGTTCACCGGATATATCGAAGCCAAATTCGTGCTCACCGGCAGTGAGCTGAGCAGTTCCGGATTCGGATACAATCCTGCCGTCAGCGGAGTATATCCGGAATTTAACATCGCTGTCTGCATCAAGAAGAATATTCATACTGAAATAGCCGTTTGTGGGGCTTCCGGATATGCTCAATTCACAGGTGGAATTAAACCCGGTGCCCGCTTCATCTTCGATCCCTGTAGGAATACCGGGATACAGATAAACCCAGCCATTGTAATCGCTCACAAGGAGATCGAGGAGTCCGTCTTCGTCCCAGTCATTAACCCAGAGTCTTGATCCGTAGTAGATATCAATGTCAGATCCGTTACTTTCCAGGTACTCATAACCGCTGAATACCGGTGATGCATTGGTTCCAACGTTCTCGTAGAAAGCCAGTTTTCCGTTGTTTTCGCCGCAGATAAGATCCTTCTTGCCATCCAGGTTGATATCTACAACCTGCGGAGTGCAGCGGGACCATGAGATATTTGAACTGCTGCTCTGGATCCAGGTGTATGTGGTGAATGCATGGTTTTCCGGTGTTCCGCTGTTCAGATATAGACGAACACTTCCCGGAGATGTACTCTCCTGCCCCAGAATAAGATCGAGAAGCCCGTCCTCATTCCAGTCAACAATTACCGGAGCGGAACTGTTTCCTACATCAATGGTCGTTCCATTTGCTTTAATATCCGGTTCCGTTGTCAACACACTTGTAGCGGTGCCGCGGAAATAATTGACGTATCCGTTTCTGTCACCCACCACGATGTCGAAAATACCATCGCTGTTGAAATCCACAACCTGCGGATTTGTCGCACCGGTACATCAACCATAGGGCAGTGTTATGTCCGCTCCATCCGACTGAATGAAGCTGTAGCCGGTGAAAATCGGAGAATCATTTGAACCGGAGTTTGCATAAAACCTTATCTTGCCGCTGGCGAACTGACCCAGAACCAGATCTTTCAGACCGTCTCCGTTCCAATCCACTATGCATGGAGCTCCGTAATATCCAACATCTATCCTGCCTCCAGTAGCTTCAATCCAGCTGTAGGAGCCGAATATTGGGGCACCTGCCATGGCAAAGCCGGACAGGAGAATGACCGCTAAAATAACCTTTCTCATAAGTATTTCCTTTCAAATAGATAAAATATAATTTCCAACAAAATTACTATAAAATTCTATAGTTGAATCTCAATCCTGTCAATGTATATTCCATCTTACATTTATGAAAGGAACCGAATGAAAGTTTTCTATGCGTCCACCAGAAATGGAGTACGGCAGGCGGTTCATGATATTCTCGATGAAATGAACTGGAAATCGTTTCTTCCCGCGGGCAGTGATATCCTTGTCAAACTGAATCTTACGTGGGATTATATCAGGCCTGGAGTCGACACTTCACCCTGGGTAGTCGAAGCATTCGTTGAAAAGGTTTCCGGACACACAGGAAGAATATTTCTTGGTGAGTCGAGCCAGATACTGGTCGACGCGACAAGAGCATTCCGCGTAACCAGGATGAAGGATGTCGCTGAAAGACACAATCTCATCTGGCATAATTTTTCGGAACATAGATGGATACCGAAGAAAGTGGGAGACCTCGAATTCAGTATTCCGGAGATCTGCACACATATGCCTGTTGTTTCCATACCAGTTGTAAAAACTCACTACAGATCGGTAATCTCGGTGGCAATGAAGCACCTTTACGGCTGTCTTGATGATAACAGACACAATTACCATTACAGACTTGCAGATTACGTAGTAGCAGTGAATTCCCTCATCCCAGTCATTCTTACCCTTGCTGATGGAACAATGTCACTCGAAGGCAACGGTCCAAAACCTGGAATCCCTAAGCAGACGGATTTCATTGCCGCCTCTACTGACAGGATAGCGCTGGATTATTCTGTAGCCAACGTAATGGGTATTGATCCTCTCTCAGTCGAAACAACTGTTAAAGGAAACGGTGTTACCGGTTCATTTGAAAACCTTGAGGAAATCTGTATACCTCCTCTCACCAAGCCTCCCTCCTATGCTTTCCTTGAAGCCCAGGCAAATTTCGTTGCAAAAATAGAGAAAGCTTTAAGAGGAAAGAAGGAGCGGAGCGAACCTGGGACTGACAGTCCCTTTATGGGGATTCTGAAAATAGGAGCCAAGAGATGGTATAACATCGCCTATTATCTTTTCGGTCAGAACAGAGAAGCCAGGCGGATAATGGAAAAGAACATATACGGACCCCAATGGATGGGGCTTCCGGAAGGAGATCATAAGTGAATCTGTCAGGTCAGATCAGCATGGGAATCGACGCCGCTCTCGGACTCCTCGGGCGAAGAAGACCTGTGAATGTGATGGTTTCCATCACAGACAACTGCTGCAGCAGGTGCAGCTACTGCCAGATACCTGAACAGGGACGTCCTGATCTATCCACAGAGCAATGGAAAGACCTCTTCAGGCAGATGTCCGAAGCCGGAACAAGAAGAATTGGTGTATGGGGCGGGGAACCTCTTATGCGGAATGATATAACAGAACTCTGCGCATATGCCCGTGAACTTGGAATGTACGTCAGTCTTGATTCAAACGGATATATACTTCCAGCGAAACCTGAGATTCTCGATCACATAGACCATCTTGTACTGGCATACGACGGACCCGAGAAAGCCCATGACACCAATCGCGAGGAAGGCAGCCACGCAAAAGTAACGAAGGCAATGGAAATTGCCTCCGGAAAAGTAAGACTATGGACGATAACTGTTCTTACACGCCACAATATGAATCACCTTGATCATATAATGGAAATCGCGCTTAAGTACGGTTTCCAAACCACTTTCCAGTCATTGCACCACAACGAGAAGCTCGGTGGAGACACTTCAGGCATGATGCCGTCGGCTGTAGAGTACTCAAAAGCTTTTAAGAAACTTCTGTCCATGAAAAGAAACGGGGCTCCTATCGCCAACTCAACAAAGTATCTCAAAAGTCTTTCCGTATGGCCTGATTACTCTTTAACCAGATTGCCAGAGAGATTTCATGGCACTTCATGCAGAGCCGGGAAGATGTACTGCAATATCGACGCTGATGGAAAAGTATACCCCTGCTCCCTGCTTATCGGACTGTATCCTTCTTCATTGAATGCCCTTGATACCGGATTCCATAAGGCTTTTGAGAACACCCTTGAGCTTCCGTGTCAGGCATGCACAGCCAGCTGCTATACCGAGTACAACTACCTTTACAGCCTCCAGCCCGGAGTCGCCCTTCAATGGAACAGGGCAGTTCGAGAAACAGACAGAATGATGAAAGAGAAATCCCATAATATGTAGCAGGAGAATATGATGCCAGCATTACCGGAATATCTTACAAGAACTCTTCTTGAAAACTATGGAGTCCCTGTAGTGGAGGGTATTTTCATCAGGACAAATGACAGTCTTCCGGATGAATTACCTGAATTGCCGATTTTCCTTAAAGCACAGATTCCCGGAGCAACCAGCAGAAAAAAGCACGGTCTCGTTAGAAAAGTCGAAACAATATCCGAATTTGATTCAAATCTGAATGATCTCCTCTCCCCCGGCGACTGGGGCCAGGCGGATGGAGTTCTCGCAGCAAAGGGACTGAACCTCGATGCTGAATACTATGCTGGATGCATGCTTGATTTCGGTTCCGAGAAGCAGCTTCCGGGCGGAGTACTCCTTTTCAGTACAGAAGGCGGCTCCGGTGTTGAAGGCAGATCAGGAACTCTGCTGACAATTCCATTCTCGCTTCTTGCTCCGCTTGACTCCGAAGATATTGCAAAAGAACTGGCAGTAATTGAAACACTTAACAATACTGAAGAAATTGCTGTATTTTTGAAAGGTCTAATAAGTACCTTTATCGGGTACAGGCTTACTGTATTGGAAGTCAACCCTATAGGTGTTCTCAACGACGGCTCGATTATTGCTGTTGACTGCAGAGCAGAATTCGAAAAATCGGCAGTTAAGAAGAGTGAGAAAGACCTGTTCTTCCCACCCGGTCTTACATCCTCCAGCGATCTCACTCCTCTTGAGCATGTTGTGGAACTTATCAACATCGCTGATCCTGCCGGAACGGGATTCTTCAGGCAGAACCGCGAAACTCCTCCGGATTACGCTCTCCGGGTCGCAACTAATCTCTGCGGCGGCGGCGGCAAGATGCTCTGGGAAATGACTACTGGTTCAAGAACCGATATCTACACAATGAACGAATCGGATACATCAGGAGGACTCTCCGCATTCAAGAGTTACCGAATTCTCCGAACAATACTTGCTCAGAAAGGCGCACAGGTACTCCTTCTGACTGGTTCGGGAATGGCCTTTCAGAATCAGCATCACATTGCTGCAGCGGTCTGGAAAGCTCTCAGGGAATCTCCCACTCCCCTGCCGGCTCTTCTGAGATTCGGCGGAACCGACGAGGACAGGGCAAGAGAACTCTTCGAACAAGTATCAGCTGACCTTCCTGTTCCACTGAAAACCTATCCCGCGGAAATATTCCCGAATGCCATGGTGGATGATATCGAAGCCATCGCTATGGACAAACCGCCTCTTGTTCAGCCACCACCCTCGCCTGAAGGAGAACCCGCAATAAGAGTAGAGATCCCGCCGGGTGATATCTATTTCTATCCGGAGAAGTGGGATAGTGAAGAGGAACCTCCTTCTATCAGGGCATGTCCGACCGGATACCTGCTCTGGGATAAGGGAAAACTGGAAATAAACCCTGAAGCGAAATGCATAGGATGCCTTATGTGTGAAACAGTATCCCTTCTTGAGGGTAACGGTGAGATCAGAATAGAACTGAAAATGCCTGCGGAGGTGGACTGATGGCCGGAATACTGAAATATCTCGCAGGCGTTGATACTCCCGAAACCCTGGTCTTCGGAATCACAGGAAGACAGGGAAAGAGCAAATCCAGGCTTATGAGGAAGTTCGGAACAAAGATTATAGCCGGATGCACGCCCGGCAAGGACGGGCAGGAAGTAGATGGTGTACCTGTATTCAATTCCGCCGCAGAGGCTGTAAAAGCTTTCCCGCAGCTGAATACAGCTGTTCTCTTCGTACCCGCCGGTGCTGTGAAAAAAGCTGCAATGGATGCAATGGATGCCGGATTGAAATTCCTGGTTCTCACCGCTGATGGAGTTCCGACGCAGGATGAAATCGCACTTAAAGAATATGCTTCAGCAGAAGAATCTGTATACCTTGGGCCAAATACTGTCGGTCTTCTTGATACTTCGGGTTACCTTTTCGGACTCATCGGCGGCAGCGCGACATGGGCAAAAAAGAACTATAAGCCGGGAAAAGTCGGTGTCATTTCGCGATCGGGCGGTCTTTCACAACTTCTGGGAGCTTTTCACTGCAGACCCAATCTGCCCGGTCCCCGCTACGATGGAACATTCGGACCGCTCTGGGGTGAAGACTATCCCGGGCTTTCCGCAGTTATATGTGTCGGGGGTGATCCTGTTCCGGGCATATCAATGCTCGACGCGGCAAGAGCGTTTGAAAAGGATCCGCGTACTGAAGTCATGGCGATATACGGTGAAACAGGCACCACTCAGGAGAATGACCTTGCAGAAGCTGTCCGCAGAGGTGAGATAAACAAGCCGATGGTCGTCTTCCTCGGCGGTAAATTCACAAAGGCAGGAGTCGCGCAGAGCCATGCGGGAGCCATGATCCGTAAAGAGGAAGAAACATGGCAGGCAAAGAAAGATACCCTTGAATCAAGCGGTATCACAGTCGTTGAACGACCGGATGCGGTCTTCGGAGCAGTCCTGAAACTACTT
>JAIOQY010000064.1 GCA_021108435.1 Candidatus Aegiribacteria sp. | reverse complement strand
CACCATAGGTATGGTGTACAATGTTTACGATTATCGAGCCTGTCAATAGCAGACAGGAAACCGATCCTTTTGCTCTCATCAATGGGTTTCTGTAGAAAAGCAAATCGGATATTCTGCAGTACTTCGAAATAAGAACTTGTAATTGACTGCTTCAAAGCTTTGACATGAGCAGGTCCTCGTGCGTATTGTCATTTCTTGATTAAATAATACTCGAAGAAAGAGTTTCTGAAGACAGGGAGATGAGTAAACACAGAATTATGTCTACGGATACAACTGAGAATCTGAAGAATAAGCTGGAAGCACTCCGTACTCAGCCTGAAACAGATGCAACAAGCCCAGAGATGGTGAAGGTGTTATGTGATTTAGCATACGTACTTTACCGTTCCGATCCTGAACAGGCGGGAGGCTATGCCAGCCAAGCTCTTACTCTTGCAGAAAGAACAGGATTCAAAAAAGGGATGGCTGAGAGCCACATGGCTATCGGAACATTATACTGGGCAAGAGGTGATTTCGATAAATCGCTTGAATGCTACACAAGATCTTTGAGGATTTGTGAAGAAACCGGAGATACGAAAGGTATTGCCAGCTGTCATACCAATATCGGGAACATCCACAGGAATCAGGGCGATTATGAACGAGCATTTGAATACCACATTAAAGCTCTGAAGATCAAGGAAGAAATAACTGACAAACCAGGTATGGCAAAGAGTTATAACAGTATCGGTATCATTTACGATGAGTGGAAGGAATATGATCAGGCACTTGATTACTACTTCAAGGCTCTGCAAATCTTTGAGGAACTGGGAGACAAGCAAGGTATTGCAATCTCTTACAACAACATCGGAGTAGTCTTTGAATCGCAGGGAGATTCCACTAGTGCGCTCGAACACTATCAGAAGTCTCTGGGAATCAAGGAGAAAATTGGGGACAAGAAAGGTGTCGCCGACTCCTACATGAACATTGGAACCCTTTACGAGGAGCAGAAAGAACTCGAACCGGCATTGGAATATTGCTTAAAGGCTCTGGCCATTTACAAAGAGATAGGGGATAAACGGGGAATCGCGGATTCTAACAATCATATCGGTCGTATTCATACTCGGCTTGAGCGCTACGATTCGGCGCTGGTTTATCTGCAAGAGGGCTTGGAGCTTGCCCGGAAAACCGGGACAAAAGAATGGGAAACGAATAGTTATAAGTACCTTTCCGAACTTCATCAGGTACAGGGTGATTTCGAACAGGCTCTGGACTTCCACAACAGATACAGCGAACTGAGAGAGAAGATCTTCAGTGATACTACTGCTGAAAAGATTACCCAGATGCAGGTCAGATACGAGACTGAGAGAAAGGAAAAAGAAGCGGAGATCTATCGAGGCATTTTTTCGAACACCGTTATAGGAATGTACAGAATTACTACTGAAGGAAGCGTCCTTATGGCCAATTCGGCGCTGGTGAGCATGCTGGGGTACTCTTCATTTGATGAGTTGGCACAGCATAATCTTCATGATGTGCGGTATGATTCTGAGCAGTTGCATTTCGGTCTCAGTGAACATCTTAAGGATAAGGAAGTCGTGCTTGGATTAGAATCACTCTGGTTCAGACGGGATGGCACTTCCCTCTTCATCCGCGAAAGTTCAAGAGCAGTCCGGGATGAATCAGGGAATGTTCTGTATTATGAAGGGACCGTCGAGGACATTACCGAACGGAAACGGGCAGAGGACGCTCTGCGGGAGAGTAACACCAGAAATGAAGCACTTCTTGCCGCTATGCCCGAGATGATGTTCGTACTTTCAAATAATGGGACTTACCTGGATTTCAAAGTAGAAAAAGAAGATGATCTTTCCATTCCGCCAGGGGAAATCATCGGAAAGAATATATCCGATGTCGGATTTTCGGAGGATGCAGTGAAATTCATCCTTGAACAGATTGAAAACACTCTGAAAACAGGAACTACACACAGTTTCGAGTATGATCTTAACATCAAAGGTTCTGATAACATTTTTGATGCCCGTATCGTTCCGTTCGGGGAAAATAAGATACTGGCAACAGTTCGAAACATTACCGAGAAAGCAAAGGCAGAGGAAGAGCTCCGGAAATTGCAGAAGATCGAGAATACCGCTACTCTTGCAAGCGGCATAGCACATGATTTCAACAATATTCTCACTGGACTATTCGGTAATATCTCTATAGCTAAGATGAAGCTTTCCAAAGATCACCCTGGATTCAAGTCTCTTGAAGAAGCGGAAAATTCCATGAACAGGGCAATTCATCTTACCAGGCAGCTGCTTACATTTGCAAGGGGCGGAGAACCTGTCAGAGAAGACATCAGCCTTTGCGAATTAATTAAGGGAATTTCGGGGTTTGACCTGTCAGGCAGTAATGTAATGCCTGTTTTCAATCGAGCGGAAAATCTTTGGATAACTAAAGCGGACAAAGGACAGATGCAGCAGGTATTCTCCAATCTGATAATAAACGCCGATCAGGCAATGCCCGATGGCGGGCATCTGTATATCACACTGGAGAATGCTGATGTCTCAAAGAATGAAGTGCCGAATCTCAACCCTGGTAAATATGTCAAAGCCACAATACGCGATGAGGGAACAGGCATAGATCAAAAGCACCTTGACCGAATATTCGACCCTTACTTCAGCACCAAGCAGGCTGGCAGCGGTCTGGGTCTGGCCACGGTTTATTCGATAATAAGCAAACATGGCGGGTATATAGGTGTTGATTCGGAACGTGGCACGGGAACAACCTTTACGCTATACATCCACGCTTCTGAATCACGGCAACTTCCGGAAAAGAAACAACCCGGATTGAAACCACTGATACAAGGGGAAACAGCCAGGATACTTGTGATGGATGATGAAGAAATAATCAGGAAAATATCAAAGGTTATGCTTGAAGAATGCGGATATACAGTAGATTCTGCGGTTGATGGAAAAGAAGCGATAAAAAAATACATATCCGCTGAAGAAATGGGCTGTCCCTTTGATATTGTTATTCTGGATCTGACTATTCCTGGTGGCATGGGCGGTAAAGAAGCGGTCAGGAAACTTTTTTCCATTGACCCCGAAGTAAAGGCTATTGTCTGCAGCGGTTATTCAACGGATCCTGTCATGGCCGATTTCAGCGAATACGGATTTGCAGGGAAGCTTTCTAAACCGTTTAAGATAAAGAATCTGATAAAAGAAATAACCCGCGTAATCGAGATGGAATAAGATGAATTCCCGTTGATATTCGCTGGTTCAGTTATTACGCCTTTGCTTTCTACTGGAAGAATCAACCAAATTATAGCACTTGAAGGATGCTTCAATACCGGCAGGCAGACCCACATCCCAGAACAAATTCCCCAGAATAATTCGTCCTTCATACCTGCCGGCACCTGAAATATGCTTAATACTTCACTAAACCATGGTTAATAGAAATATTTGTTCAGTTTGAATATTAAGTAATCAACATATATGCATAATACATGCCACTATGTGATAGTATTATTAATGCCTGCATATATAAATAGATTGCTGTAACTGATACACTGTCCTGTATAGTGCAAGAGTTCTAATCATATTTTGCAATACCAACGAGCAATCAGAAGCAATTTCAACAACTGCACTGTCAATAGAAACATAGATACGTATATTTCCTCTATCAGTTTTGCACCTATTCAAACAATTTTCTTAAGGAGAAACAATGCAGCCGGTAAAAAGTTTTTCAGAGATGAAGAAAATGGCTAAAGTATTACCTTCCAGAAGAGTGGCAGTAGTCAGAGCTGACGAAGCTGAAACGCTGACAGCCGTTATGACAGCAGTAGATGAGAATATGATCGATGCCGTTCTGATAGGCGGATCTGATGCGATTAAACGTTCAGCTGACGAGGCTGGAGTAGATATAAGCGGCATGGACATCATCGAAGCTGCGGAAGACAAACCTGCTGCGGAGAAAGCAGTTGAGCTAATCAGAAACGGCGAAGCCCATGTTATAATGAAAGGGCTTGTTGCCAGTTCCATCTTTCTGAAAGCAATACTGGATAACGAGAAAGGCATTCGAGGTCCTGGTCTTCTTAGCCATGTAGCAGTTTTTGATATTCCAACATATCCGAAATTGCTCACTGTAACCGACGCAGGTATGAATATCAAACCTGGACTTGATCAGAAAGTTCTGATGTTGAAGAACGCCATAACAGTCGTAAATGCTCTCGGAATTGATCTTCCGAAATCAACCTATTTATGCGCAAAAGAAATACCCTATGAGAAAATGCCTCGCACAATGGAAGCCGCAAAGATCAAAAAAATGGTTGAGGACGGTGAAATTACAGGTACTGATTTTGATGGTCCGCTTGCCATGGATCTCGCGGTCTCTCCGGAAGCGGTAAGAATCAAGAAGATAAAAAGTTCTGTGGCTGGTCAGGTAGACATTGTACTGCTGCCGGACATCGAGTCCGCAAATATCCTATATAAGACGCTGCTTTTCCTGTCAAACGCTGAAGGTGCTGCCGTGATAATGGGTGCAACACATCCTGTAACGCTTACATCCCGTGCGGACTCGGCGGAATCCAAGCTCTGTTCGCTTGTTCTGGCAGGAATTGTGGCTTCTTACCTTGAAAGCTGCCCGATCAATCAGTCATAAGAGCATTTAGTAATCAGCCAGATTCTGTCCGGC
>JAIOQY010000063.1 GCA_021108435.1 Candidatus Aegiribacteria sp. | reverse complement strand
TACTAGTCTGAATGACCCTGTATACAAGCTGTAATTCAATTAGTATCATTACTCAAATGTTCTTGGAGGCAATCGAGGATTCACAGAGTGTCCTGAAGGTCCCTGAAAGGATAATATGCTGGAGACCGATATCAGGTATCTCAAGGGTGTAGGACCCGCGAGGAGCAGTCAATTAGCTAAACTCGATATACATACTGTAGGAGAGCTTCTTCTTCATGTCCCGACTCAGTATCATGACCGAAGAATAATAACTCCGATAAGGAATCTTATCCCCGGAGAAGATTCGAATATATCCGGGACGGTGGTATCGAGCGGCTTATGGAAATCCCGAAAAGGGAAGAGCGTGTTCCAGGTTGAGCTTGAAGACAGTTCCGGAAGAATTAAACTATCCTTCTTCAACTGGAAATATATTGCCGCCAGACTGCAGCCCGGATCAGAGGTCATCGCCAGCGGGAAGGTTGATTTTTTCGGAGGTCTTTCAATAGTACATCCCGATCTGATTTTTCTGAACAGCGAACCGGAGGAACTACGCCTGGTGCTTCCAGTCTACCCGCTTACCGCAGGAATAACCCAGGGAATAATGAGAAAACTGATGACATCAGTCATTGAGAAATACGTGGATCATTTAAGTGAGATCCTGCCCTCTGAAGTGCTGAATTCATACGGTTTCCAGAACCGCACTGAGGTCGTTCGTGCGGTGCATTTCCCGGAGAATCCTCTTCAGGGCGAGCAGGCCAGAAAAGTACTGGCGCTTGAAGAGTTATTTCTTTTTCAGTCCATTCTGAATCGTGTCAGGATGAATGCCTCTCTCAGACCTGGAATACTGATCACTCCACCATCGGATACCTTAAGTTCATTTTTGAAGAAGCTGCCTTACGAACTTACGAATGCCCAGAAGAAAGCTGTAAGAAGAATAACTGAAGAGCTTTCCCTGGATAAACCTATGAGAAGACTGCTTCAGGGAGACGTGGGTTCAGGCAAGACAGTTATTGCTGCTGCTGCATGTGCTTTGTGCTGTGGAGCCGATTATCAGGTCGCTGTTGTGGCTCCGACCGAAGTTCTGGCCGCTCAGCACTATAAAACACTCAGAGGGATGCTGGAGCCAATGGATATCAAATGTGATCTTCTAACAGGTGGAACAACCGGTTCACAGAGGAAGTCTATCTATGAATCACTGGAAGATGGCTCCCTGGATGTTCTTATAGGTACTCACGCAGTATTGGAGGATACTGTAGTAATACCAGCACTTGGACTGTGTATTATTGACGAACAGCACAAGTTCGGAGTGGAGCAGAGGGAAAAGCTTCTGGCAGGTCGCAAGCCCTGCCCGCATCTATTGATTATGTCCGCTACACCAATACCCAGAACACTTGCTATGACAGTATATGGTGATCTTGACATCACTCTTATTGATGAGATGCCTCCAGGCAGGGGTAGAATACACACCTGCGTGATGAGCAGAGATAGAAGAAGTGAGGTGTACAGTTCTCTCCTGAAAAGACTTGAACTTGGAGAAAGGGCGTACATTGTCTATCCGTTGCGGGAGGCTTCTGAGGAGCTTGATCTGAAGGATGCCAAAACATCCTTCGATACGCTCAAAGATGGATCGCTGGGGAAATACAATGTTGGCCTGCTGACTGGTGCGATGAAAGCATCCGATAAGCTCGATGTTACAAGTAGATTCGCATCCGGTGAGATCTCTGTACTGGTAAGCACCACTGTTATAGAAGTTGGACTTGATGTTCCCGAGGCTACAGTGATGATTGTTGTGAACGCTGAGCGGTTCGGACTTAGCCAGCTTCATCAGTTGCGCGGAAGAATAGGCAGGGGAGAGAAGGATTCGTGGTGTTTTCTCATGAAGGGTTCCCAGTGCGGAGATGAGTCTGCGCAACGCCTGTCCGTTCTGGCTTCAACTGATAATGGTTTCAGAATTGCGGAAAAAGATCTTGAATTAAGAGGTCCCGGAGACATAATTGGGACAAAGCAGCATGGCATTCCAGTTTTCAGGATTGCTTCATTGCTCACCGATGCTGACCTGATCGAGAAAGCTTCTGAACTGGCCACTGGTAACGATTCAGGAGAATTCCTACTGCATGAATACAGGTGGCGTTTTAGCCATCTGGATCTTCCCGGAATCTGATGGATTTTCCAGAGGTTGTCACAGGTATACTTCAGTTCCTATCTTAGTATACTTGGAGGGATAGTATTTTGAATGATGGGGTACTTGACATAGGAATCATAAGAAATACAATTTGATGGAAATTAAAGCTGACTCACAGCATTGCAATCAGAGGGAGCAGGTTGGAGATGGGCTTAGGAGATGATAAGGTAAAGAAACTGCTGGAAACTGCAAGAATGCAGGTGCAGCAAGGTGAACGTAGGGAAGCTCTTAGGACATATCGCAAAGCTCTTAAACTCGATCCGGATAACCAACAGATACTGGACAGGATCAATGCACTTGAGCGTGAAATTTCAGCAATGGATAAGTTCAATAAGAGCAGATCCACAAGGGTACACCCTGCCGGAAGGAATATCTCATCATCCGGATTCGTAGATGATTGTATTCAGAGATCAGATGAAGCAAGCAAGGCAGGTGATGAAGTAAGAGCGCTGCAGGAACTGGAGCGAGCAAAACGTCACGATCCTGACAATAAACTTGTAAAGAAGAAAATACGATTTATTAAACGATCGATCAAAGTAAATGGATTAGCAGACCTTGTTCGAAGCAATTTGAAATCCAACAATCCGATAACTGCACTGGAAAATATCAAGCACGCTTTTGATATCTGGCCTTCAGCGCCTGTTCTTGGAGAATTGCTCGATCTTCTCGAGAAATACCAGCCGCCCGCTGTATTAGTTGAAGAGAAGAAACCGGAAGCCGGGATTCCTGTTGAGAAGAGTGCTGAAGCAAAACTAGAAGAAGAGCCTGTTGTTACTCCTATCCCGATTCCAGCTGGTCCGCCAGATAAGAAAATTGAAAAACCAGCAGCGGATAAGAAGATGAAAGCTGCGAAGCCTGTTCCTGATGAGAAGAAGAAGAAAGCTGCGAAGCCTGTTCCTGATGAGAAGAAGAAGAAAGCTGCAAAGCCTGCCCCTGATAAGAAGAAGAAAGTAGTAAAACCAGCTCCGGATAGGAAGAAGAAGCCTGTTCCACTCCATGAACCGGAAAAGGGCGGTAAGAACAGGATATACTTTATCGTTGGAGCGGTTGTTCTATTAGCGATTATCGTGTTCGCAGTGATGAAGTTTACAGGAGGACCTGCAACTGAACCTGAGGTAATTGAATATATTCCACCTCAGCCCTTCACTGAAACAATTGTTGTACAGGGTGCGACAGACATTAATGTTACGCTTGATGGAGTGCATGTTCGGGAGACCAGCCCAGGTACCTTTATATTGAGCGATACTGTGTTTAATGAGAGAATCATAGAAATTTCCGCTGCGGGTTTTGAAACTGTAACCATGAATCCAAGATTTGAAGAAGCACAGATAAACGCGGACACACTGATGCTTGATTCACTCGGAACCTCACTCGTTCAGATCACCATGGGTTATACGATGCCTGAGGGTGAAGATGATCCTGGCCTTGATGCTGTACTTTTCCTTATTGATGGAGAAGAAATAGAAGGTAACGTTGACTCTGTTCAGACAGGTATACACGTATTCGAAGCAATACTTGATGGATACAGAGTTATGCCGGAATCAATTCTTGTGGATCAGACAACTGATTTGGAACATAATCTTAATATCCTTGCTGCCGAGCAATCTCAAATTACTCTTCAGCTTTCATCTGATACACCCGGGAATGCCAGTTTCTTTATTGATGGAGTACGTGTGGCAACCGGACGCAGAATGACTGAAGTACTTCCTTTCGGTAGTTATTATCTTCAGGTCACGATGGATGAAAGGGAAGAATGGGGTGCTTCGATCAATCTGGGGCAGGATGGTTACAACAGAACAATCACGCTTGCAGAGCTGATACTTCCCGGTCAACTGATGGTTGGACCGGAACCCTGGTCTGACGTTTATGTAGATGGTGTACATGTGGGAACTACACCATTCGGAGGTGTGGAACTTGAACCTGGAACATACACGGTCAGGCTCTCAAATCCTGATTTTGAGAATGATGTTCATACAGTTGAAATAACAGCAGGTGAAACATCGGCGATACAGTTCAACGCTGTTGCAATTGCGTCGGTGGTGGAAGATACTGTCGAAGTGGAACCTGTTGAGGATTTACCCATATCATCTCCATTCGCGATACAGCAGACTCCTCCTTCGATTCCATCACAGGCACGTGCAAGAGGAGATCTACATGATTACGTTACTCTTGCGGTTCTCGTTGGAGCTGATGGATTGGTAAAGGATGTCAGTATTGTAAATGATCCACTGGGACTTGGCTGTGGTCAGGCAGCGGTTGATGCTGTTCGTACCTGGGTCTTCAGTCCGGCGATGCAGGGTTCTCAGCCGGTTGAAGTCACTACTAACGTCTCAGTTCGATTCGATATCGAATAGAACCGACTGCCATGTTTCAGTTACACTCGATGTACGGTAACTGGACACCTGCTATTGATATCTATAAAGTACAGAATGCATGGCTGGTGTATGTAGAACTCCCTGGATTATCATCGAGCGACATAGAACTGATTGCTTTTCCTGACGGTTTTGCTATCGGAGGAATCAGGAAACCACCTGAAAAGGGACTGATCGCAGAAAAGCTGGAGATCCTCACAGGTGCATTCCACCGTGAGATTCATCTTCCGGGAAAGATTGATATACCTGAAGTTACTGCATCTATGAAAAATGGAGTTCTCTGCATAAAACTCCCCGAACTGAATCAGACAAGTATCAGAGTTTCAGTAATCAGCCACAGGGAGTTTGCAATAACAATAAAAGATAGAGGAGAATAAATGGTTCGGGAAAGCACTCTGGATATTCCAGAAATATTGCCGATTCTGCCAAATCCAAATGGAGTTGTGTATCCATATACTATGATCCCACGCACAATAACCAGTTCCGAAACCGTCGAACTTGTTGATGATGCTGTCAGGGGAGATAAGATGATCGGTCTGGTCTGTGTTAAGAAGATCAGTGATAGACAGATTGTACCAGCTGATCTGTACCGGACAGGTACAATAACCGGTATTGACAGACTGTATCGGTTTCCGGGGGATATTATCAGGTTGCACCTGAGAGGACTTGCCAGATTCAGAATACTTGAATTTATTGATTCAAACGCTCCATATCTGTTAGCCAGAGTGAAAAGACTGGAAACGGTATATCCCGAGGGTGATATCGAACTCGATGCCTGGCAGAATACTATTGTGATGCAATTGAAACAGATTTTTGAACTGACAAGGAGCATCCCTGATGACTCGCAGTTCATGGAATTGTCTGACGATCCCGAAAGACTCAGTTTTCTGGCAGCAAGCAGGATAGAAGCAAACATAGAAGACAAACAGAAGATTCTTGAGGCTGATAATATTCTTGAGCGCCTCTGGCAGCTATCCGGAATAATGGAGAAGGAAATCAGGATACTTAAACTTCGTAATAAAATTCAGGGTCAGGTCAGGAACGAGATTGAGAAGGATCAGAAGGAGTATATTCTAAAGGAGCAGTTGAAAGCTATCCAGAAAGAACTCGGGGGAGAAAGCGAAAACCCTGAAGCTGAGGAGCTCAAGGAGAGGCTCTTGAAGAAGAAGCTTCCCGATAAGGTCAGAAAAGCTGCTGATGAAGAACTCGACAGACTGACAAGAATGCATCCCGGTATTCCTGAAGTTGCTGTTATTCGAAATTATATCGAATGGATTCTTAGTTTGCCCTGGATGGAAAGTACAAAGGATAAATTGAATATTGCCAGAGCAAGATCAGTTCTGGAGAAAGACCATTATGATCTTAAGGATGTGAAGGAGCGAGTGCTTGAGTTTCTAGCAGTTCGTAAACTGAATCCTGAAGGTAAGGCTCCGATCCTCTGTTTTGTGGGACCTCCCGGTGTCGGCAAAACCTCCATGGGAAGAAGTATCGCCAGGTCTCTCGGTCGCCAATTCGTTAGACTTTCACTTGGTGGAGTTCACGATGAAGCGGAGATCAGGGGACATAGAAGAACTTATATTGGAGCAATGCCAGGCAAGATAATCCAGGGCTTGAAGGAGGCTGGAAGCAATAATCCAGTTTTCATGCTCGATGAAGTTGACAAGATAGGCAGTGACTTCAGGGGTGATCCAACTTCAGCTTTGCTGGAAGTACTTGATCCCGAACAGAACTACTCCTTCAGAGATAACTATATGAATGTTCCTTTCGACCTGAGTTCCGTGCAGTTCATCACTACCGCGAATCGACTCGATACAATACCCTCACCTCTGAAGGACAGGATGGAGATAATTCGAATCCCTGGATATACAGCGGATGAAAAACTGGAAATAGCACGAAGATATCTTGTGCGCAGACAGATGATCAATGCCGGTCTTACGGGAAAGACGTTAAGATTCCGAAAGGACGGAATAAGTCAGATAATCATAAGACATACGCGCGAAGCAGGTGTAAGAGAACTTGAACGAACCATCGGTAAGATTTGCAGAAAAACTGCAATGAGACTTGCTGAGGGTAATGATGACCTTGTTATAATCAATCCATCACGGTTGCACGAATTTCTTGGTCCTCGAAAATTCACCCGAGAAAGAATCGCGGATAAACCCTGTATTGGTGTGGCCGTTGGACTTGCCTGGACTCCCGCCGGTGGGGAGATTCTCCTCATCGAAACCATAATAATGGAAGGCAAGGGAGATCTTAAGCTGACTGGGCAGTTAGGACAGGTTATGAAGGAATCAGCTCATGCCGCCCTGTCCTGGATACGAACACATTCAATCAAATACGGAATTGATCTTGATTTCAAGAAGATTGATATTCATCTGCACGTCCCGGCTGGTGCTACTCCAAAGGATGGACCTTCAGCGGGAGTGGCCATTACGATATCCATGTTATCAGCCCTGACTAGAAAACCTGTTGCTTCCGATATGGCAGCTACCGGTGAAATCAGTCTGCAGGGGAAAGTAATGCCTGTCGGCGGTATCAAGGAAAAAATCCTGGGTGCGCTTGCCGCCGGAATAAGAAAAGTATTCATTCCTGAGGAGAACGGTAGAAACCTGGATGAAATTCCCGAGAATATCCGCAGTAAAATGGAATTTGAGCTGGTGAAAAATGTTCAGGATATTGTACCCAGCTTAATTCCCGGATTGAAAGAGGTTGATAGATGATACGGAGCATTACTGTCTCATTCCTGCTTTTTGCCATATTGTTTGTGGTGCCTGGTTGTAAAGGTCCCTCAGATCGTATGATTACATCTGAAGGTCAGGCGGTCTGCGGTGAACTGGAAAGCATCAGTGGACGCAGTGTCGTTTTCAAATCGTCAAATGTTACCGTTGACAGGGATGATGCCAGAATCTTTCTCAGAGATAACGCGGGAACGTACAGAGGCCCTGTATCTTACATTGATGGTGTTTTCTCGATCATCACAGATTCGGGGGAAAGAAGCTTCCCTGTGAGTGATGTTCAAACCATAATATGGAGTGAAAGTAACAGCGAAACTTCAATCAGAATAGATGTTCCAGCAGTAGATGGATGGGTCAGAACCGGAATGCATGTAAATGATGGTGATATTCTCTCTCTCTCCGCGACAGGAATTGTTACACTGGAGACGGGTAATTGCGGACCATCCGGAATTGAATTATTTGCAACTGCTACTGCTCTTATGCCGGGAGCGACGAATGGCCAACTGATTATGAAGGTCTCCGAATCTGAGCCTGTTGCTGCTGGCAGCGCCTGGACAGGTAATTCTCCAGGTACCGGAGAGCTGATGCTGGCTGTTAACATCCCCGATAGAGAATCAACATCAGGATGCGGTGGTATTTATTATGTGACAGTTCTGAAAACCGCCGGTGTAGATTCCGGGAATTCAGTTATTTATCTCGCGAAAAGATAATATCATTAAAAATACTGATTTGACTTGAGCAAACTACGAACTTAGAATATTATGAAGTTATGAAATTCGTGTTGCTTGTTCTCAAGGATTTTGCGGGAGGTTAGGTTGAAATGAGAGGCTTAACTGTTACTCTATCAATATTTATTGTATTCTCAGCATCAGTGTTCTCTTTTGTGATGGCGGACAGGATGCATCAGGTTTACTATGGGGATACACTCTGGGATCTTTCTATACGCTATTACAACACACCTTTTCACTGGGAAGATATTCTTGAAGCTAACGAATCACTTGAAGGAATTGAGCTCCTTCGTCCAGGTACTGAACTGATTATTCCGGATATCTACGGTACTACTGTCAGCACTTCGGTAGTTAACACATCAATTGATATTTACACAGCTTCCCTGACCAGCAGCGGATCACTTCTCAGCAGGCTTCTGTTGGAGACTACAGGGATGGTTACTTTTGATCCACCCGCACCGGTCTGTTATGTCGTTGAGATTAATGTCGACGAAGTAGATGAATATGCAAGCGAATTTGCTATACCGGGAGATATGATCGCCTTAGATATAGGACAGAACCAGGGAGTTGAGATCGGACGTGTATACAAGATCTATAATATCGGGGAAGAGGTTCGGCATCCTGAAACAGGTGAAAAACTTGGTGAAGTTATCAGGGTTGCCGGAGTCTGCAGAGTAATCAGGACTTCCCCTACTGCAAGCGTTGCTCTACTTGAACATTGCTATCTTCCTGTAATTGTGGGAGATTACCTTGTTCCATATACTTCAATAGCACCCGTCGAAGTGTCATCCAATGGTGTTGTAAGTGGTATGGACGCATGGGTTATCGCCTTCCAGGACCCTGATACTGATAAGGCATACGCATTTGACATAGTCTTCCTTGACAGGGGTTCAGAAGATGGTCTTCAAGCAGGTGATATTTTCAATATGTACAAGTATGGACAGCTTTTTGACAGCCCGTCCGGAAGCACTGTAGTAACCCCGAATATTCCTATTTCCAGGCTTATTATCTTGTCTACTACACTTGAAAATTCTGCCGCAATAATATTCTCATCATCCTCTATTGATTTGATTGAAATAGGAGACAGAATCGAACTGGCGCGCGAGCAGCAGTAGTACGGAAATTTCATGAAATGGAAAGTAGTTGTCGGGGGTGATAAACCCTCGCGTGAAACGATTCGTATCATTGCCGAGCTGACCTCTCTTCTTCATGATGAAATTCTCCTTTCACTTGGTGATGGAAACCTGACAGCAGGCAACAATCTTACAGAGAACGAAGCGCAGAAGCTGGCCGATCAGCTTGGCAGAGACCCCGCTGTGAAATGCAGAGTATTGCCGAACAGGGAACTGGAATTGACTTCATCGCCTTCGTTCAGGGTGCTTCTTGTAGATTTCAGACCGGGTTACAGAACACGGCTTCGGCGAAGATTACAGAAACTTACAGGTCTTTCAAATGAACAGATTGTTATCTGGCTTTCCAGAATGCCTTTTGCACTTGGTTCAGGTGTTGATGGCGATACTGCCAGACAGATACGGAAAAGAATTGTAGAAGCCGGAGGCATTATACGGATAGAACCAGAGTCAGCCACCAGGGATCGGGTATTGCCCCGGACTCGATCAACTGCTGTATTCCAACCACCTGCAGAAAATCACGATATGCTCATTTCATCTTCCACGGAAACACTTGAACAGTCAGAACAACCTGAGCCTGAGAAGGAATCTCCGGTTCCTCCGTTTGTCGAACTTCCAGAAGGATTTACCAATGAACCTCCACCTCTCGATGAAATTGATACTGCTTTTGGCAGAGTAATGAGGAATCCTCCACTGAAATTCCAGTCCGATCAGCCTTCACCTTCTTTAAAAAACGGGTTCTTCAAATCTATGCCGCCTGTTCTGAAAGATCCCAGAAAAAGCGCTCCTTCAACAATAGTCTTTTATTCACCAGTGCCTTTGTTTGAAGAGAAACCTGATATAATAGGTGGCGAAGATGGGTCAGATTCTTCAAAAGGTACCCCATCTGTTGTGATTCCATTTCCTCCAGTCAGCAGTATCTCTGAGGACATGCTACTTCCGCCGTTTATAAGTGAATCCTCCATAGAGAATGTAGTCCATAGCGTTCCAGAACCTCCACCTTTCATTGTCAGCATGAATAATGATCCAGATGACATTCAGGTGCTAGAGGAACCGTTTAACAGGCCTGAATCAGATCCTGATTCTGCCCTGAAGCTTTTTCTGTATCCACCTGCTCGGAGGGGTGAGAGCGATGTTGCGAATGCCCTGAGTGAAGTACTTGGGCTTTCTATTGACAGGTCCATGGAAATGCTTGAGCAGTCCCCGTCATGCCTTGCAAAATACTGGAATAATCAGAAAGCCGTGGAGGTAGCCCATAAACTGGAAAAGCGGGGAGTAACCATCTCCATTATGCGGAAAAAGTTGTCGGTTCAAGGCTCATCTTCGGGGAAATCCCGCAGCGGTTTTAGAGCGTGGCTTACCGCAAATGGATGAATCTGTTGAGTCATACATTGAATATGCTGCTCTTGAGAAGAAACTCGCGTCCAGCACTATATCCGCATACAGTAATGATCTGGAACAGGCTGACACCTGGCTCCGGATCAATGAAACCAATCTGTCAGAAGCTATAACTGCTGATATAGCCGAGTATATGGCCTTTCTTTCTTCAACAGGGTTTTCAGCTCGGAGTGTTAGACGCAAGCTGTCATCACTCAGGGGCTTCTTCCGATATCTGCAGATCTCAGGATTAAGAGAAGATAATCCTGCGGAGTTACTTCATTCAGCGAAACAGCCAATTCTTCTTCCTCACCCTCTGAGTCTTGAAACGGTTACTTCTCTTATTGAAGTCTGGTCTGGTGATTCACCTCTTTCAGTTCGCAATAGAGCACTGATGGAGCTTTCGTACGGAGCAGGTCTCAGGGAGAGTGAACTCACTGAAATCACAGTCAGCAGAATTCTGCTTGAAGAAGCACTTGTAAGGCCGATGGGTAAGGGTACCAAGGAGAGAATAGTGCCAATAGGGGGGCCAGCTGTCAGATGGCTTTCCAAGTATATTGATACTGCAAGGCCTGTGCTGGCACATGGTAGATCAACTGCAGTGTTATTTCTGACTTATAGAGGTAACCCGCTTTCAAGAATGACAGTATGGAATATTGTGAAGAAATCTGTTTTTTACGCTGGTATTAAGCAGAAAGTGCATCCTCATTCACTGAGACATTCGTTCGCAACTCATCTGCTTCAGGGAGGTGCTGATCTGAGGGTTGTACAGGAATTGCTCGGACATTCGGATATCAAAACAACTGAAATTTACACAGGTGTGGATAGAACCTATCTTCGTGGTGTAATTGATCGATGTCACCCAAGGGCAGGAGAGAAATGACTCTGTTTCCATCCATATTTGAGAAACCGTCCGATGTTTCAAAATTACTTTACTATGCGGCAGTATGGAGCGGAAAAAGAACTTCAGAAGTATGGGTGCAGGGTTACAGTACTCTACAGACGCATGTGACTGAGATATCAAGAAGCCCCTCAGGAGGAAGAGTTGAGAATCTGTCAAAGGTTTTGAATTTCATTTCAAGCAATAGAGAAACCTCGATGTCCCTTCCTCCCGATATGGCATCAAGACTGTTCAGCGCGTGCCTTTCTGAAGCTCCCGCACTTCTTGAACTCGGATACCCCAGGGACGAACCCGCTACATTCACAACAGCATTTCCTGGCCCCGCATTTAATTCAATCCGTACACGAAACCAGATTAGATCCGCGATTCATCATCTTGGAGGAGATATGGAACTTTTTAAAATCCTTCTCCGCTCGAGCGAATCGACAGATACCTGTCTTGATATCATGTTCGCGGTGTGGCCTCCCCAGCGTATACAGGAAGGTAAATTCATGCTGCGCCTTGGATACCCCGGCCAGACAGTGCCGGCTGTCATGATTCTTGATGAAAGACTGGCGGGTTATGTTCTTCTTTCATGTTGGGATCTCGCGCTGAGACTGAGAGACAGAGAGGATATTCAAACAGCGGTACCGGATTTTCGATCATTCTCCGTGGATGCGGTCCAAACCAGCTAGCGTCTTTCCGAAACTCTTTAATAGTTAATATACCAAAGATAGAGATGGGTATGTTTTCAACA
>JAIOQY010000062.1 GCA_021108435.1 Candidatus Aegiribacteria sp. | reverse complement strand
AGGATTTGGATCGTTCAGATATCTTGGCAACTTCGCTTAATTCTGCTGCTAGTTTCTCAGGAAGCCTTACTGACATGGCAATACTCATTCTTACACCCCCTATAGTGTATGTGTATGTAGTTATCTGTAAGACAATATAACACAATGTATGACGCGAGGCAAGGTTGATCATATTTTCTGGAGAACGCCTGGGCTTAGCTGAATGCGTGAAGATAGCCTGTACTCTGGTGCATTTCTGCTACAGCCCATTGTTGAAGAAACTGTTTCCTCTTCAGGTTTTTCCTGGTCCTGTTTCCGGTCTCTATTACGGCGACGGCTTTTTGTCCTGTGGGCCCGATTTCCTATTACATTCTGTTCTCAAGCCGGTGCCGTTCCTGCTCGTCAACAATGATTATGTAGAGTCTTCATTTCCTTTTAAATATTCTTCCAATTAAAACTATTAATTCAGATAATATGTTGTCAATGGTAATCACAATGAAGAAACTTGGCATAAGTAGTAAACATATGTACACTAAAGTGGGTGAAAACCGTGGATATGTAGAGTCCACATATCAGGGAAGTTCAATATTCATGATGTGATTAAAGTGAGTACAAAGAAGGGTTGAAGCTCATGAATCTGATACAGGAGAATCATATACACTACATGATCGAGTGTGTGAAACGTTTCCATATAATCTCTATCTTAAGTAATAGTAAGGAACTTTGAAGTTTATGATTTGCTGTGTTGTGATATGTTTCTTTTGATGTGTGGAATAGCAATTTTCATCCTTCAGCAGAATAAAGCTCATTCCAGAATATGACGGCATCAAATTTGAAATGTAATCATCAAGCCTCATTAACATTCCAGCAGAACGCAGACCAAACACTAACCTGAATAGCGGAAGGCAGGAATTATAGTTGTTTACTAGAAATTGCGGATAATTCTTGGATTGTTCTATTTTCATTGCGTCTAGAATTCCTGCAATCAACTTTAAATATGGATTAAGAAACCTTCTCGAAATGACTTTGACAGCTCCCGGGAGAACAAAATCAAAGCTATCCGTATCAAAACAATGAATATGAGAATGAGGTATTTTTTCTTTGATATTATCTTCGATAAACTCCTTTGGTTCATGCGGTACCGTAATAATAACTGCTTTGCTACAGACTCTTATCAGCTCGTTTGTTGCTTTGTGCAAATCAGGCACATGCTCCAATGTTTCATTGCATAAGACAACATCGAATTCATTGTCATTGTAAGGAAGTTGATGAACATCTACCGGTTCACCATCAACATCGAAGATCTCTTTTGCCCTGCTGCATGCTTCCCCGGACAGGTCTGCACTTCGCACACTTGCATTAAATATTAAACGTGCTAAAGCCGCCTTATATCCCTCTGCACCGCCGACATCCAGTAGCGAGGTGAACTCTAAATGGGAAAGCGTTTTCATGATTTGATAAGTGATGATATATCTAGCGATTGTACCTGGTTCGCTGTGTCCTTTCCTGAAGCCGTAAATAGGCTGATGAGCATGATAAATACCCTCTTTGTCAGTCATTCTGAATCGTTGATCCAGCCAGAGTTTCATATCATGTGTGTAACTATCCATAGGAATTATCCTCTATTATTCCGGGATTTCTCCAGCCTTTTTCAAAGCATATTTAGCCATTATCGGTCCTATGATCTCAAAGATTATACAGGTAGCTGTTACTGTTGTGATTACGGCAATACCTATTTCTGAAGCATGTGTTCCCATTTGAGAAAATTGCTGAGCAACCGCGATGGAAAGACCAATTGCCACACCGGCCTGAGATAGAATACCTATTCCAAGATATTTTCTGATATTTGATGGAGCCTTACCAATCCGCGCCCCAAATCCTGCTCCAAGAACCTTTCCTGCTGATCTTGTGATTATGTAGACCAGCCCAAGAAGACCCAGAGAAGGCAGAGAACCAAGGTTCAGGTGTGCACCCGCTATAAAGAAAAACAAAATGAAGATGAGAGGCATCAGTGGACGTAAACGGTTTGCGACAACACCGGATTCACTTCTGGATGTGTTTGAAAGCACAAAACCCATTGCCATCGGCGTGAGAATGGGAGAAAAGCCATATGTGAGGGCAAGTCCTACGGAAACACATACGAATCCGAAAGTCAGAGCTGGAATATTATCATGTGAGCGGATAAGTCTGATCAGTCTGGTGTACACAATACCGAGAATAAGGCCTGCGGCAATACTGATCACAATTTCGAGAGCTGGTTTACCTACAGATGAAATTACATTCGTAGATCCGCCTGTTTCAGAGCTGAGAAGTGATTTACTCAGAGCAGACGCGAATCCAAAAATAAGGACAGCTATCCCATCGTCAAAACCGACTACTGCATATAGAGCCTGAGTAAGATTACCTTTTGCCTTATACTCCTGGAGGACTGCTACCGTTCCGGCCGGAGCAGTTGCAGGAGCCATAGCACCGAAAATCAGAGCCATAGGCCAGTCTCCGCCGGAAATAATCAGTACACCTAGAGTTACAAGAGCGAATGTAAAGAGGGTTTCACAGAGAAGAATTGCGGTAAGGCTTTTGCCAAGTCGTTTGAGTACATTGAGATTCAATTCGGAACCAATACTGAAAGCCACGAATCCCAATGCGATATCAGGTATGAATGAAAGATGTTCAAGTATTTCCACATTGAATATTTTCAGAAGAGAGACTCCCAATATGGCACCTGCAAGCATGAAACCGATCAGGGAAGGTAATCCGATTTTTCGGGCAAATTTGCCGGCATATAGACCGGAAAGAATCGCAATTCCAACAAGACCGATAATAGAAACTGCCATTTTAACTTTCCAGAGATCCGTGAACTGATTCCAGATCGGAGACAGTTATCATGATATCAGTTCTTTCTGATAGTGGACCGCAAATGAATTCTATGTTTCTTATTGTTGCGTTAACTAATTCATTTCTGATTACAGATACAATAATTCTGTTAAAATGTTGTATGTCTGTATTCCAGAAACCTGCATAGAAAGGGATATTCATCAGATATCTTGTTGATTCATCTGCGTCCATAATCATGGATGAGGTTGTTTCAGCTGTCGCGAAAACCTGCAGAAGCTCGTCGAAAACACTTTCATCCTGTACAAAAAGGTGAAGGAGTTTTTTTCCAGATCGGGCAGATCTGGCTTCATCCGGGGAGTCGCTATCTGAGAGAATTTTGCATGCAATTTCAGGAGTTTCCACGTTTCGAATGCTATTTCTCAACTCGTTGTTTCTAAAAACCTGAGCGAGAGAGGAGAGCAGTTGAAGGTGTGTTCGAGGATGTTCTTCAGGACCAATTACGAATGGTATAAGATCAACCTTCTCATCATCAGAAGCGTTGAAATCGATCCCATTAGAGAGAACTACAAGCCCGGCAACAAATCCGGGCATTTCAGGTATTCTGCAGTGCGGTATTGCTACTCCGTGACCACATGCAGTTGAGGACAGTTTCTCCCGTTCGGAAAGAGCATTGTAGATTGTGTCACTACTGATATCCTTCAGAGGTTTGGCTGAGGATGCGAGTGCTGCTATTTCACGGAGAAGCTGTTCACTGGAATCAGGCTTAAGGTCAAGGGAAATAAAGCCTGGCTCAATTATTTCAGATAGCTTCATTACAGGCCTCCAGTGTTTACATGCATTGAACTTGATTCATGCTTACTATGTCAATTAAGATTTGATCAGACCGGGAATGTCAAGCAGTTCATCGAATTTCTCAATAGTTATGACAAGTCCCGGATTGATAAAATCCTCCCGTTCTGCTGCCCACGTTCGATCTCTAATGATGTGCACTGCTTGAATTCCAAGTGTAAGGGCCGGATTGATGTCTGATCGTGGGCTGTTTCCCACCAGTATACAGCCGTCTGGAGTCATATTGAAACGAGTAATAAGATCTTCCAGGTTTGCAGCAGTTTTCTCAGGCACGATGATCAAATCATCAACGAGCTTCACAAGATCGGATTTCATGAATTTGTCGTACTGGTGTTCCTGTTCACCCATCGTGTAAATGATTGTAGTGACAGGGAGTGACTTAACAGCCAGCAGAGTTTCCATTACTCCTGGCATCAGTATTACCGGATGTTCAAGCAGTGTGCTTTCAATATCATGAAGGGCAGTAGATGCCCACAATGGTGGCTCAGGAATGAGTTCAAACAGAATATTCCGTAAAGTATTAATGTATGGTCGTGCACCATAACCTGTTGCTGATAATCTCTCAATGTCTCTTGTATGAACCATATGACGTATGTTTTCTCTCTTGAATCCCAGAGTGTACATAAGCTCCAGGAAATCGTACTCGGTTCTTTCGAAGAAGAGAGCGCTCTCCCAGAGGGTGTCATCCGCGTCAAGAATTAGAAGTGTCTTACAGTTCATGGATAAAATCTTCCCGGTTCGCACATGTATCACGGTAAACTCACATTTGAATATACCACAATTTACAGGGATATGATAAAATCAGCAATTATAAATAAAAGAAACGTTTACGCAACATATAACAAAGAGTTCAAGAGCTTATACAAGGCAGCTTATGTAAAACATCAGAATAATTCAGGTATTCATTTCATCTCTATTATTAATTATGAGTTAACATGAAATTTCAACGTTGTACATGTTTCTAAAGGAAATGATGCACGACGTAAATGCATTATCACGATAAATGAAGATAATAATGTTCATATTGGGATATCGAAATTGATACGTTTGTTATTAGTAGTAATTGAGAGTGGTTAACTACGTGAATGAATATGAGTAAACACAATTGCGAAGAAAATTGAATTAAGGAGTTACGATAGAGTGATGTAGTAAGTCATTACAGGTTGACCACCAGATAGCTTTTTTGCAGAGTAACACTTGTCAATAAATTGCGAAGTGCAGATATCGGAATAATTTTTCAGAGGAGATAAATATGTGACATCTTAGATTTGATGCTGCAGGTTGTAGTAATTACTCTTAATTCAAAAGGAGAAATGCATGAAAAAGCAGATCTCGGTCAAAGGTGCGTTCCTTTCAATAATATTTTCAATAATCATTGCAGGATGCGGTGAGAAGGCTGAACAGGTTCAGACTTCAGAGGATCCCAATATACAGGAGCAGGTAGTTGATCTTTCGATAGAGGTAACTCTTCTGAAAGTTGGTCATTGCATGCATGATCACCATACGGCTGTGTTTGTATCTGCTCTGCGTGGTGAACGAATGAGCGCGATTTACGGCATTTACCTTGAACCCCTTGGAGAAAGCTATTATGCCCTCATCGAGGAAGGGCAGAAAGTGGCTGAAATAGAATTTGTACAGTCACAGGGAGCCATTAACGTTCCCAACAATATGATCGCAGGACTGTTCGACATAGGTTTCGGTGGTGTGATTCCTTTTGCCGCGAGTGCTGACCAGGGAAGTGGGATCAAAATAATCAGCCCTCTTCACAGCAGGGGTGATATGCTTGTTGTATCAATCGATAATGAAGAGGTCAATGACTGGGACAGTTTCGTAAACTGGGTGAATGAAAGCGAAGAACCGCTTATCATAGGATTCAAAAGCCCGAAGGCTGTTGCTCTTCTGATATTTGAATCGGCGCTTACTGAGGCAGGAATTCCGTGGAGCATGCAGGGAAATCCCGAACCTGGTTCGAAAATTCTTCTTTTCAACGCACAGGGAGAACCCAACCTGAATCCATCACTTCAGAATGAAACCATAGATGCGTATGTATCGAATAACCCTGCCTGTGCAATGGCTGAGCATAATGGAATAGGAAAATGCGTTGCAGAGCTTTCAGACCTTCCTCCAGGAGATTTTCTCAATCATCCATGCTGCGCTATTGCGGCAACGGAAACAGCAATTGCTGAGAAACCACTGGAAATAGCGGCGTCTCTAAGACTGTTCGCGGCGGCAACAGACTATATCAATGACAATCCTGAGGATGCAGCTGCCGTAGCCGCAGAGTGGATCGGCAACCCCGTTGAAGTAGAACAGGTTTCAATGGCAACCAGCGGATACAGTATGGAAGTTTCTCTGGACTGGCACGAGAATATGGTTGCCATACTCGATAATATGAGAAATCTGGGAGCATTCACCGGTCCTCTTTCGGAGAAGGATGATGATGCGAACGCCTGCTTCCTCTATGATTTCTCCCTTATGCCGGAAAATCTGAGGTAGATTCAATCTCAACAATGGGCAACGGCAGAATGGTTTCCCGGATCGTACGTTTGAAAAATCGACTTCCCGGTCTGGTTATCCCTGTTTTACTACTATTATGGTGGGCGCTTATTACCGGAGAGGGTTGTGATACTCTGCTGCCCTCTCCGGCAGAAGTATTCCTGATCCTTATACATCCGTTTCAGGATCAGATATCAACAGGGTCCCTTATCTGGAGTATGACTGTAAGTCTTGTTCGAATAACTCTTGGATTTTCACTTGCTGTTATTATCGGTATTCCGATTGGTCTTTTGATGGGTGCATCCGGACATGTCAGGAAGTTTCTTTCCCTGATGATAGAGATGGCAAGACCACTGTCAGCTATCGCTCTTCTGCCCCTTTCAATAATACTGTTCAAATCGGAGACCCTTTCGCAGTTTTTCGGTATGTCATATCTGAGATATCAGAAGCATCTTTTCAACGAGATGCAGCTGGGAATGATCTTCATTCTGTTCTGGGGAGGTGTATTCCCGATTATTCTTGGTACCATTCAGGGAGTTAGAAGTGTTCGAAAACTGCATCTTGAGGCAGCAAAGGTTCTGGGTGCACGAAAAGCTTTCGTTTTCCGGCATGTAATGATTCCATCCGCTCTTCCGGACATTTTTCACGGACTTAAACTCGGGATCGGCAGATGCTGGATGGTTATCATTGCAGCGGAGATGCTCCCCGGAACGAACTCCGGAATAGGATACCTTATCAGGTATTCCTACCAGCTGTCCCGCTATGACATAATGCTCGCCTGTCTGGTTATTGTCGCGATTATCGGCGCTTTCTTCTCAAAGGGGCTTGAAGCGCTTGGAGAGAAATCACTGGTTCTAAGAAGCAGGGAAAGATAAAATGAAGGCTTTGAGTGTAACAGGACTTGTAAAGACCTTCAGAGAGAAATCCGGTGATGTTCATGCCCTCGGTCCTGTAAGTCTTGACATTCCCCAGGGCAGCTTCCTGTGTGTGCTGGGACCCACGGGCTGCGGGAAGACAACTCTTCTTCGAACAGTTGCCGGTCTGGAAATACCTGACAGCGGAAGCATTGAGCTGATGATCAGGGTCGACGGCAGACAGCCCGTTGTAGGTTACGTTTTTCAGCAGGGAGCTCTTTTTCCCTGGATGAGTATCTATGCGAATGTTGAATTTCCCCTCCGTACGCGGGGAAACATTGACAGGATAACCCGCCGCATTCGCGTGGAGGCGATACTTGATATGGTTGGACTATCTGATTTTAGTTCAAGTTATCCCCACCAGCTTTCCGGAGGGATGCAGCAGCGAGCTGCTCTTGCCAGATCATTGGTGATGCAGCCTGATATCCTGCTTCTTGATGAACCTTTCAGTTCTCTGGACACCAGAACCAGTCAGGATCTGCAGGAGAATCTGAGGAATACATGGAAAGAGGCTGCCACTACAGTAGTGTTTGTGACACACAGCATTGAGGAAGCTGTCTACCTTGCCGGGGAGGTGGTCGTTCTTGGTCATAGACCGGGAAGAATAGTTCGCCGTCAGACAATAGACCTTCCTGATCCAAGATCAAGGTTATCTCCGGAATTTACGGAATACCTTGTTTCACTGCGAAGGACTTTTGAAGAACTTGTGGAGGAACCGGACTGAATGATGCAGAAAACTGACGTTCTTGTTACAGGATACGGCGTCCTGAGTGAGATTTTTTTCGGTTACTCGGTAAGATACTCCAGGGATAATGCATATAGCGGTTCAGATGGATCAAAGCGAACCGCTTTTTGCACATCATCAATGATCTGTGAAATGGATTGTTCTGACAGATAAAGAGCCCATCCATGCAGATAAAATGCTGCTGCGCACTCCGGTTCAACTTCCAGAGCGGATTCAGTACATGAAATCAGATAACCTGACAATTCGGTTTCCCATCCCTGTGCAACAGTTCCCTGTATCAGAGGAGATTCAACGCAGAAAATCTCTTCCGGAGCGTACTGCCTCATGATGTCAATCGAAGCCTGGTAATCACCGTAGAATACATAACCAAGCAGAGGGTACCCGCCTTCAACAGAACCTTCTCCGGTTTCAAGATTCTGTGATATCAGGGTCTCGTTCCATACGATAATCCACCTCTCCGGATCGCTCACAGTATCCGGCAATGGGAGAACTTCTCCAATAGCCGTGAAGGCCTGCAGCCACAACCCGGCCTCCGCAAACTCAACTGCTCTGTTAACAGGTTCCCTGAGAGAATATTCTGTAGCTGGTGGAAGCTTCCGGAGGTTCATGGCAACCATCTCCGTGCTACGACTGTCCCACCTCTGAATTCTTATGTCGGGCTTTATTACACCGGAAGCATAGAAAAACACGTACGGATCAGAGTAGTCGAGAAGGAGGTCAGTCAGGCTGTCGGCAGGAAGATTCTCGAGCCATGCGAATCCGGGTCTGCAATGACTTGATGAGAATCTGATATCCAGATATTTACCGTCAAACGTAAGAAGTTCATATGCGCCACTATGTGCGCCAATTCCGCCTTCCACGGCAAGCCAGATGAAATCATCTGTAATGAATTCCTGCTTAACTCCATCACTGAACATGTAGTCAATGGATTCATCAACCATTGTAATCCTGTCCAGCTCAATCCAGGTGGAATCTTCCCATGTGAAGATGGCTAGAAAGTGATCTGTCATAGGGTTGGTATCCCAGTTCACCATCCCTGAGCTGTGTACTGCCCAGAGAGGAATTCCTGTGATCGTGTTATCGAGCGGAAGTACTGTTATGCTGTCGAAGGCCTCCTGAGGTTCGCCTGCAAGAACAGTATCAGCGAGTCCATCAGTCGGAATGTCCCATACGTTTATCGACAATACGCTTTCAGTCACATAGTCTGATAGAAAGACAGCTCCGGCAATTATGATCCCAATCATGCAAAATCCTCCAGGTTTGATACTTTATTCCTGAGAAGTATACATGATTTTCTTTGCGCAGTAAGCCCATCAGGATTGGTTATTCAAGTACGAAATTGTAGATAACCGAAGTCCATACGCCAACAGGTTCATTATCAGCTCTTCTCGCGGGGGACCAGCTGCTGTTCCATGCTGCTTCCTCAGCAGCTTCGTCCATACTTCCCAGTCCTGAACTCTGTGTGATAACCACCTGAACGGGTATACCTTCAGTCGATATGAAAATCTGGAGTATAACTCTTCCTTCAACTCCTGCCTGTCTTGCCATATCCGGATAGTCAGGAACAGGTCTGAATGTACAGACCGGAAGAACACTATGAGGAATAAATGTCCCGGGATCCGGAATAGCGTCCACCGCCGGATTTACATTATGTGTCAGGTTGTTCATCGCGACTGTAATCGCATGATCAAGACCGGTTGTATCGTTTGAAAGGCTTATCACCAGTTCAGGCTGAACGACATCAGGTATTTCATTCCGGATTATATTCTCAACATCAACCGGATTGTCTTCCTTGAGTTCCGGTGGAATCTCGTAAAGCTCTCCGGGATCAAATCCCTGCATTTCAGCATCAACCGTTTTCGCAGCGAGTCTTCCTATCCGGGTACCAGGGATTACCTCAAATATCAGGATTAACAGAATAATACCCGCAACAGTACCGTAATCCATCGCACTCGCTTCTGATACATTTCTTGGATTGCGCATTTGGAACCTCCTTCAATCGTTATACAAATTCAGGAGATTTCTATTCCGGAGAACAGTATTAGGAATATGATCAGATTGAATTATGTGCAAATGAAATTTGCGAATTTTGCCAGAGAAAAACCGTACCCTGCACGGAGAGGGATCTGAAATTAAACTGAGTAATCAGTTATCAGCTTTTGGTTTTCAGTTTGAGAAACAGAATGATAGCGATAGAATCAAGTGAGATAAGCATAGCGAGAACCTGACCATCACCGACATTATTGTATCCAAACACCAGCCTCATAACAAGAAAAACAAGCGTACCCATCTATCCATACCTCCTCTTTTGTTAATGATTAAATACAAACTGATTTGTTCATTGACAAGTTTTAACCTGAGTCCGATGGGACTCCCTTTAGTTAAGATTTATTACTATGAATCAATATGCATTAATAAGAAAACAGGTATTTGCGGGAAGGTAATACTTGAAAAACACTGACAAGCTTACCCTTGATGGCACACAATTATCTATTCATGGTGTGCTTGAAACTGATGATACAGATTACCTCAGGGGATTTCTTGAGAAGAATAAGGCTGCGTTTTTCGATGCCGGAAAACTGAGCCTCGATTTTTCTGACAGTCCCGGTATGGACTCAGTTCCAGGTACAATTCTCTATGAGTTTTGTCGTCAGCTTGCCAGAGCAGGAGTGAAGATCACCCGAATCGGAGCATCCAAATCTATCGATAGTCTATTTGCTTCTTTTAAAAAGCATGAATCTGCTTCCTCTTTAAAAAAGCAGAAGTTTGGATTGCACGAGCATTTTGAGGATCTGGGTGAGGGTGTATCCACGTTTATGAAGACACTGTCCGGACTATGGTTCTTCGCGGGTGAAACTCTGAATGCTTTCATTGGAATGATTCTGCATCCTCTGAAAATCCGATGGCCAATGGTTTTTTACTATATGGAAGAAACCGGTGTGAAAGCTATCCCGATAATTGCAACTCTTACCCTGCTTCTGGGTACTGTCCTGGGTTATCAGTCCGGATTTCAGATGAGGATTTTTGGAGCGGAAAACTTTATGCCGGCACTGCTGGCCTACAGTATTACCTGGGAGATTGGACCCATGCTCGCGGCAGTACTGGTCGCGGGACGGTCCGGATCAGCTTTTGCGGCTGAAATCGGAACCATGCAGGTCAGACAGGAAGTAGATGCGCTCCGCGTTATGGGTTTCGACACTTTCAGCTACCTTGTTACTCCAAAGATGATAGCACTTCTCTGCGTAATGCCGTTCCTTGTCCTGCTGGCAAACTGCTCGGGGATTTTTGGCGGACTGCTCGCAGGTATCCTTTTTCTTGATCTTCCTGCCAGTACGTTTATTTCGGAACTGGGCAAAGCGCTTATTCCACTGGACATTATCTGGGGAATGATGAAGAGTGTAATTTATGCTGTAATTATCGCGAATGTCGGATGCTTTATGGGAATGCGGGTTCGCGGCGGCGCGTCCGCTGTTGGAAAAGCCACGACCGCTGCGGTTGTACTGAGTATCTTTCTGGTAATTATTGCTGATGCTCTCTTATCCTTGCTGTTTGTCCATATACGTCCTGGATTGAGTATGTGATATGAACACGATTCTTCAGGTTAAACATTTGAGGGGAGGCTGGGATAAACAGCTTGTGCTTGATGATGTTAATCTTCAGGTGGACAGGGGAGAAGTGCTGGTTATTGTCGGCAGAAGCGGATGCGGGAAAAGCACTCTGATGCAGCACATGCTTGGACTGTTAAAACCATGGAGTGGAAAAATCCTGTTTAACGGGAGATATATATGGGAGAGTCCACAGGTTCTTCAGGAATCCCGTAGAAGGTGGGGAGTGCTTTTTCAATCCGGCGCTCTACTGGGGAATCTGACGCTGCTTGAAAATGTCATGCTGCCTTTAAAAGAGTATACCGATATTTCCAGGTCGGATATGGCTCTTGTCGCTTACAGCAAACTGGATACAGTTGATCTTGCGGATTTTGCTGATTCAAATCCTATGGAGGTTTCAGGCGGCATGCAGAAACGGGCAGGACTTGCCAGGGCTATGGCGCTGGATCCTGAAGTACTTTTCTTTGATGAGCCATCAGCAGGTCTTGATCCGGTAACTTCTGCCAATCTGGACAATCTGATTCTAAGTATTAATAAGTCTCTGGGAACCACAATGGTTATAGTTACTCATGAACTTGCCAGTATATTTGCTATCTCTGACAGGGTTGTTATGCTGGACCCTGAAGAACATGGTATTATTGCTGAAGGCACTGCAAAGGAACTGAAGAAGAATTCTGAGGACAGCCGGGTTCGTGCCTTTTTTGGAAGAGAAGATTTAATTGAGAAGAAGGAAGACTGAATAATGGCACTGACTGCTAACAAGTACAGGCTGGGAGTGTTTTTCACCGTAAGCGTTGTTGTTTTTCTTGTTATCATTGTCTGGCTTGGAGGAGGATTCAGGGAAAAGCATACAGATACCTATGTGTGTTATTTCAGCTGGTCGGTCCAGGGGCTCAATGAGGGTAGTAATGTTATGTACAATGGAGTTCCGATTGGACGTATCTCAAGCATAGATATAGCTCCTGATGGAAGACTTGTTGAAGTTATGATGGATATCAGAGCTGATTTCACTGTAGATTCTCAGATTGTTGCAATCATGCAACTGACAGGCATAACCGGATTGAGCGTGATCAACCTGAGTCCGGACACAACACGGATTCATGTGACACCACACTTCGAATTTGATGTGTTATATCCTGTTATCCCTGTTGCTGAAGGTGCATTGCAGAGTGCTGCTTCCATATTGACCAGGATGACCGAAATTATCAACGAAGTCGATTTTGTGAAGATCAGTGAAGAGTCAATTCAGCTTCTGGAGAATATCAATGAAGTTGTGGATAGTGATGTTATTAAGAATATTGAACTTGCGATCCTAAATAACTCCGCTAATCTTGATACACTCCTGATTACGTATATAAGACTTGGAGAGAATATCGACAGGCTTGTATTGACATTGAATACGATGGCGCCTGACCTGGCTATTGATGTAAATGATCTGGTAGAAGAACTCCAGGGGCTGTCAGAACCCTTGAAGGTGTTTGTTCAGAAGATGGATGAAATGCTTGTAGAGAGCACAAACATGTTTGATAATCTGTCCGCTTTTCTTGAAGCACTCAGGAATGATCCTGCGGGATTGCTTATTCGGACAACAGGAGAGGGGGTCTGGCGGTGATACCCAGGCCAGTTAAGTTTCTGATTGTATTTATTCTGCTTGTTTCCACGGCCTGCATTACAGTAAATGTTCCCATCGGTGGTGATCCAACATCATCGGCAGTTGTATGGACTGTTGATCCCGAACACCGGGAATCATGGAATGTATCTTCCAGTTACATCATTCAGATAAAGGATTTTTCTGCCACACAGGCTCTTCAGAGAGTCGAAATGATCGTACTTGCTGAGGATGGAACTCTTAACAGGGCATCCACCGATATCTGGAGCAGCCGCCCTATGGAGCTTCTACCTGATCTTCTAATGCGGGATATGGTTTCCACTGAAGCCTGGGGTGCGGTTCTCAGGAAGGCGACAATGCTGAGAGAGGATCTGATTGTTGAAGGTTTTGTCCGTGAGTTCGGAGGCAGGATTGTTGAAAATGGCTGGGAAGCTGTAATCGATATAGATGTGACCGTTCTTGACGGGCATTCATTCGATCTTGTTTTCCAGAAGAACTACAATTTCCACTGGGTGCTATCTGAACCAAGTTATTCGGAACTCGCTGAGGCCATGTCTGTTCTTATCGGAATATGGAGTGAAGAGGTAACGGGGGATATCTGGTCGTCCATGCTTCCAATACGCTGAGAAACCCTTTAAACAGGTTTGAGCAAATCGTGACTTGAACTCTGTCGCGTATGACTTTTTAACCATCCCGGCAGTTATATTCCGTTACAACAGATACGGACTGATACTTTGATTTACTGAATGACGGAGGAGTGATGGGACTGTTCAGAAAGAAAAAGGATTCAGCAGAAAATGTTGTAGGGGCTCCCGCACCAGCGAGTGATGATCTGAACAATTACATTATTGTAGTTCTTGACAGCTGCAGATTCGATACGTTCATGGAAGCTGAGCCAGGAACGATAATGAAGCTTGGTGAGCCCGAAGATCGATACTCATACGCTTCCTGGACTGCTCCTTCACATTACAATCTTCTAATGGGACTGATGCCTCACACAAGCCCGAAGAATGTCTTTGCGTCTGAATACTACAAAAAGGATTTTCTGAAATTCAATGAAAGACTTGGTGCTGACGGAGTGGAATTTAAAAGTCTGGTTCCCCGCTTGTACCTTCCCGATTATCTGAGAAATACTCTTGGTTATATAACAAGAGCGATGGTTTCTCTTCCTGTACTCAACAGTCATACTCCGGTGAACTGCGGATTCGATACATGGAAGCTCATGCCGGATCATAACGATATGGCTGCGATGCTCGATGAGATGACCTTTTCACCCAACAGGCCGACATTCTACCTTCTTAATGTAGGAGAAACGCATTACCCCTATGCTCTCCCATCTGAGCCAAAGAATGAATGGCCCAGAATAAGCGGAGTCCATGGTGTTTTCAAACACCTTGACGATAATGTGGTGGGAGGCAAACTGATTACAGATAAGGACGCTCCGAAGTTCTTTGATCAGAAACAGCTGGATAAACTGCGGGAGAGACAGGTTGAAACAGTGCGTTATCTTGATAAGGTTTTTGAAAAACTATTCGATATTGTGCCGAAAAACACGTACATAACAGTAACTTCCGATCATGGGGAACTTTTTGGTGAAGAAGGGTATTTTGGGCATGGTCCCGTTTTCCATGAGAAGGTTTTTCAGGTTCCATTTCTTGAGGGAAAGATCCGTTAATTTAAAGTACTTGAAAAAAAGGAGTGAGAATGTCCGACCGTGCGAGAAAACTGAAATTCAAAACTGAAACAAAAAAGATTCTGGATATTGTTATCAACAGTCTGTATTCACATCCTGACATATTCCTGCGTGAGCTTATTTCAAACTCGTCCGATGCCCTTGATAAGCTTCGCTTCGAGATGCTTACTTCACCTGAACTTTCATCCGGCAGAGAACTCAGGATTGACATTATTCCTGATAAGGACGCGAGAACACTGACAGTTCGTGACGACGGAACTGGTATGACTGATGATGAGATGGCAACGGAACTGGGAACAATTGCCCATTCCGGCTCAAGGGGATTTATTGAAGCCATGGACATGACTGACGGTGAAAAAACCCCTGAACTCATCGGACAGTTCGGAGTAGGTTTTTACTCAGCTTTCATGGTTGCGGATAAAGTGGAGGTTCTATCCCGGAAAAGCGGGAGCGATGAACCGGGGCAAAGATGGTCCTCAACAGGTCATGATACATTCAGCCTCAAGCAGGAAGACAATATTCCTGAGGGAACCAGTGTCATCCTTCATCTGAAGGAGAACATGAGTGAGTACCTTGACAGCTACAGGCTGAGGGAACTGGTTCGCAAATACTCCGATTTCATCTCCTATCCGGTCTATATCGAGACAGGCGAAGAGGATGAGGAAGAGAGTGGAAAACCGGTTAATACCCAGAAACCTATCTGGACGCGCTCTGAGGAAGAAGTAACAGACGAGGAGTACAACGAGTTCTTCAGTCATCTGAGCTTTGATATTCAGAAACCTCTCTCAAGACTCGTATTCCATGCCGAGGGTACTACGGAATTTTACGCTTTACTCTTCCTGCCCACTGCTCGAACAATGGAAATGCTGATGCCGGATTACAAGACCGGTATACGGCTCTATGTGAAAAAGGTAATGATAATGGAGGAAGCGGACGAGCTTCTTCCCAGATATCTCCGTTTCATCAAGGGTGTTGTCGAATCCGGAGATCTGCCTCTCAACATTTCCAGGGAAACACTACAGGAAAACCGGACCATAAGGATCATCAGAAAAGCACTGACAGCCAAAGTACTCAGCTGGTTCTCGGACATACTGGAGAATGATGTCGAGCAATATGGAAGATTCTTCATGAATTTTGGTGATCTTCTTAAAGAAGGTATCTATTCCGACGGTCAGAACCGCGAAAAACTTGCTGACCTGCTGATGGTGTGGACTTCAAAGAGCGGAGACGGGCAGAAGAGCCTCAGGAAACTTGTGGAAGACCTTCCCGAAGACGTTGACCGTATCTTCTATATAACCGGAAGCGACAGAAAGGAACTGGCGAGTTCTCCTTACCTCGAATCCGTGGGCAAAGCCGACGTCGAGGTTCTGCTGTTCGACAGTCCCGTTGACGAATTCATGCTTCAGTCGCTTGGGGAGTATAAGGGTAAGAAGCTTGTCTCTCTTCTCAAAGAAATTGATATTGATGATCTGACGGAAGAGGAGAAGGCGGAGAAGAAGAACGCAGAGGAAACCTATGCCGGACTGCTCGAGTACATCAAGGATCAGCTCGGAGACAGGGTGGAAGCCGTTCGTTTCTCGCCCAGATTGAAAGATAGTCCCTGTATTCTGGTCAGTGATAAGAACGACCCAGGTGAAATGTTCAGACAGATGATGAAAACCATGAACCAGGAAATACCTGAAGCAAAGAAAATTCTTGAACTGAATCCGGTCCATTCCGTAATTTCCATGCTGCAGGATCTGTACGATAAGGAAAGATCAGGTGATAAGCTGAAGAACTACGTGAATATTCTGTTCGATCTCGGACAGATAATGGCGGGAGGACGGCCGGGAGATCCGATCACTTTCGGCAAACGCATCACCGACCTCCTATCAGGGACGTAGCACACTTCTTCAACTTATGAAATAAAACCGGTGATTCATTAAAAGGATCACCGGTTTTATTAAGAATGCGGGAACTTACATTTGTTCCCATTCGCTCTTTTCTTCAGAAATCTCCATCAGCCAGATTTGCGAGTAGTAATCCGGGTTGATCGAATAAGCTATAATACCGTATTCATCGATGACGAAATTCCAGAATTGAGCATCATCTCCGATACCTTCGACTTCAGCCACGAAAAGTGAGTTTCCCTGAGCGTCGTAAACATCGAACACAGGCGCGAGTTCGGTTCCTCTTCTGACCCATATTCTGCCCAGATCATCGCAGCCGATATCGCTTATCGTCCACCTGTACGGTTCCGGATTGTATTCGATCACAACACCCTGAGCGCCGATGTTGCGAAGCCAGGCTTCCATCCAGTCCTTTTCCTCCTGGATTTCCTCCGGTGATTTCTCTACTTGTGCTACATCCTTTTCGATGTGCAGGATCTGATTTCCGTCTCTGTTAAAAACATTTACGATGTAATCCTCGGTGGAGTACTGAGAGAGGTATACATTGCCTGATCTGTCAGCACAGTACTCATGGCTGAAAAGGGTCTGGTTGAGTATTCCGGTCAGGTCAGTCGGATCAAACTGAAATTCGGTTTCGTAATAAATCACGGACGGTTCATTGTCCTCTTCATATCTTCCGATCAGGAATTCCGAAATCAGTTCGCCATCGATAACGTCCACAGTGAGTTTAAGCGCGATATAGGCGTTGGAATCGGCTCCCACCATATTCATCGGCGGATTGTTGGTGAACTCGGCGGAAAGCCCTTCCCATTCCCCGTCAGGTAGGAAATTGTGTATTCCACCCTGCATGGGGGCGCAGATCGAAACCCTTCCATCGCCGAGAACCGCCATGCTGAACGCCATGGTGATCTCACCGGGACCATTTCCCTGGCGCGAGATCCTCCTGATGAATTCCCCGCGGGGAGAATAGACTTTTACGCAGCAGGCTCCTCTGTCCAGAACGTAGATATTTCCGTCAGGACCATGCGCAAGAGCATCTATCGAGGCGAAGACGTAGTTGCTGTCCCCAAGTTCGACACCGATTGAATCGGTTATAATTATTGAGACTCTCTCTTCGATTTCCTGTATATCCACAGAGATCGGTTCTGTTTCACCACCACAGCCGGTCATCACCGCTATTGCAAGTGCCAGCGCTATGCTCAATTTTTTCATCAGTACTGCTTGCTCCTTTCCGAACAGTATTATCCTGATACCATCAATTTCCGTTAAGAGAATTCTATGGCGTCATTTGCATTGAAAATATCTCAATCTTCTAATTTGATGTGAATATACTGTTATTAGTGTTACTCACGCTAATGCAAGACGGTAAAGGAATGAATGATAAGTATATAGAGGATAGGTAAGAGCTCAGTTATTCTTCTTTTCTGCCTCTTTGACTCCCGGTAAGTTCAATGTGAACCGCGTATTCCATCTGAGCGATTACTTCAGTAATTGCTTTTTTGCTGTCCTGATCATCCAAACTGAATGTCATACCTCTGAGAGCATCATTCACTTCCCTGAGCCTGCGGGTTACAACGCGGGCCAGAGTGAAGAGAAACAAAAGGGCGGTATCAGGGTTATTGACAAGGAGATTATCGAATTCCCCTTTTCCCATTTTCAGAAGAGAACCATTGCTGATCGCTTTAACTGATGCGGATCTCGGAGTGCCGTCAAGGAAGGACATCTCTCCGAATATCGCTCCCTTGGTAAGAATAGCATGAACGAAGTCCTCACCGTATGAATCATCATAAACCTTGAAAGAACCATCTGTTACAATGTATAGTTCCTCAGAAGTATCGTTCTTTCTGATAAGTTCTTCTCCAGTCAGAACCCGGACAGTCGTACACGATTGTGCAACTTTCAATATATCTGTTTCATCCAGCAGGTTTATTCCTGATCTCATATTTATCCTTACTGCTTCGGCATTCTCTGCAATCATAGACATTCTATCTAAACCGGAATATCTGGAATACTACGGTTTTGAGCAAGGACGGAATATATTCAGCGATGATCCGATCCCTGGAGGTTTAATGGATTCACTGCGAAAAACTGTAATTGTTGTGGATGATGAACATGACATCCTTGATCTTGTTTCTCTTCATCTTGAGCGTGCTGGATTCAACGCGAAATGTTTCAGTAATGCATTAGATTTTCTTGACTCACTCATGGAAACAATACCGGACCTTGTGGTTCTCGATCTGATGCTCCCGGACATGCACGGAACGGAAGTCTGCAGAAAACTCAGATCATCGGACAGAACATCAGCACTTCCAATCATCATGCTGACGGCTATGGTGGATGAATCGGACAGGGTGACCGGTCTTGAGGTGGGTGCGGACGATTATGTCACCAAACCCTTCTCACCGAGAGAACTGGTCGCGCGGGTAAGGGCTGTCCTTCGAAGGACCTCGCCTTCTGAAAAGGATACGACTGGCATCGACATTGGCGGCAGGATCATCATCGAACCGGAAAGATTCAGAATAAAGGTGGATGGGAAACAGGTGGATCTTACTTCAACTGAATTCAGGATAATCAGTATTCTCGCTGAAGCTAAAGGGAGAATTTTTTCAAGAAGACAGCTTCTGGAGACCCTGTGGCATGGAGAGAAGTATGTCTTTGAACGGACCATTGATGTTCATATCAGACATATCCGCCAGAAGCTTGGTGACGCAGGCAGCATTATAAGGAGTGTTCACGGAATCGGATATAAACTGGAGGATCCCGGGTGAGATCTATCTTTACCAGGTCATTCAGAGGTTTTCTTGTTGTAATTATTCTCCTTGCCGTACTCGCTCCGCTGCTGGTTTTCGGAACGATAAGATCGAGATTCACTTCAGCCGCGTTCACGGACCTCAGCAGGACTGCAGAAGCACTTGAATTTACAGTCGCTCATCTTCTCGAGCACGATTCCGCCAGTCTTGATTCGCTAACAGACGTTATTGGCCCCAGGCTTGGTATCAGGATAACAATTATTGCGAGAGACGGAACTGTACTGGCGGATTCGGAAGAACAGCCAGACAGCATGGAGAATCACAGAACCAGACCGGAGGTTATCTGTGCATTCAACGGAAAGGTTGGCAACACGACCAGATACAGTGAAACACTTGGGCGGGAAATGCTCTATGCTGCGGTTCCGGTGATAGTGAATGATACCATTCCAGCAGTTATCAGGACGAGTCTTTTCTTCTCAGATCTCCGATCGACTCTCGGTCAGGCTGGTGTTGATATTGCCGTGGTGACTTCCGCAGTTCTACTCGCGGGTCTTATTACGGCGTGGTTTTTCTCAAGAAGCATCTCCATCCCGATACAGAGCATTGCAGGGGTGACCAGGAAAGTGGAGGAAGGGGATTTTTCAGCACGAGCCGCTCCCTGTTCGATCATTGAACTGGATCAGCTCTCGACCGATATCAACGGGATGATTGCGAAAACCATGCAACTGGTGAATGAACTTTCAGAACAGAATGCCGCACAGGAAGCGATACTCGGTTCGATAGTTGAAGGTCTTGTTGTTATTGACCATTCGCATCAAGTGGTTACTGCTAACCGGAGCTTTATCGAAATGGCCTGCGGTGAAAATCTGCCTCACTCAAATGACTATCTTGATTACATCTCCATTCCGGAGTTCAGGGATTTCATCAGTAGTGCACTTCATGACGATGTGCCTGAGGGTAAAGTAGAGTCCAATGGCAAAATTTATAATGTAAGTGTTGCTCCGGTATCAGAAACGGACAGAAAAGTATTCACCATCAGGGATGTTACCGAGTTAGAGAACCTCATGCGGATAAAACGGGATTTCGCAGCCAACTTATCGCATGAACTGCGTACTCCGCTCACTTCGATAAAGGGGTTCTCGGAAACACTTCTTGAGGAAGCGGATAATGAATCCAGTGGCCATATCGAAACGATCCTCAGGAACACCGATCGCCTGATCAGATTGACCGATGACATCCGGACCCTGTCCGAGCTTGAGCACCCATCGCGGACACTGGATTTCAAACCTGTCATGATAGAGGATGTCATAAATGATGTTATGGGCATTTTCAGGAGACAGGCGGATAAGAAAGGACTTATCCTCGATGTCGAGATCGGGAAGGAATTGCCTCCGATCAATGCTGACCGTTACAGTGTGGAACAGGTTCTGGTGAACCTGCTGGAGAACGCAATTAGGTATACCTCCTCCGGATCCGTCACAGTCAGAACCGACTCTCGTGGGAAGTATGTCACGATAGTTATAGCAGACACAGGTTCCGGAATCTCACAGGAGCATCTTCCCAGATTGTTCGAGAGGTTCTACGTTGTTGATCGGGCCAGATCCAGGAGCAGGGGTGGAACCGGTCTCGGACTGGCCATAGTGAAGCACATAATGACAGTTCACGGAGGCTGGGTAAGGGTCAGCAGTACTCCGGGAGAAGGCAGCATGTTCACTGTTGCTTTTCCTGTTCATTACGATCGCAGTCCTGAATCCTGACAGTAAATACCGCCAGCATAATCTTAACAGTATCTTAACATTTCACACATCACTGATTAACACTAGTTACTGATCTTCCCGTCATGGTTTTTGAAGTCACGTTCCTATAACCCAAAAAAGGGGGTCGTTTATGTTCAGGTTTATATGCCTGTCAGTACTTCTTGTTGTTTCAAGCACTGTTTTCGCGACCGGTGAGTTTTCCACCGGGGGAGCGGAACTGCTGAAATTCAAAGGCTATGGAATGGGTAGATTCGATATCTACGGTGAAGAGGATGCTGATCCGGATATGGGTTTCAGCGCTATTGCGGATGTAACATGGATTCCCACTCTTAATGACTGGCTGGACGCAAAAATTGAGTTCAAGCTCAAGCCGACCAAGTACGATGGTGGAAGTCATGACAGAAACATCGTTCTATTTCTTGAAGTACTGACTCTTAACGCTCAGGTAACAGATGGATTTGCCATTACCGCCGGGCAGTTTAAAAGACCATTCGGTTACAACTACTTCAGATCCGGTTCAAGCATGTTTTTTGCCGACAGGGCGATCATGACAGGCATGAGCGGATTCAGTTCATACGGGAAGCGTGATATAGGTGTTAATCTCGGATTGGATTTCAATCCTGTTGAAATCGATCTCGCCGTTACAAACGGAGCCGGTGAGAACAGACCGGAGAATGATTCTCACAAGCAGTTTACCGCGAGATTTCAGGTTGATCCGATAGACTGGATAACTCTGGGTGCAGCTGTCGGTCTCAGCGCAGGCGGCATCGATACCGATACTACGGATACCTGGAATTCGACAGGTATGGATTTTTTCACTAATGGATCGATCAGCATGGGTGAGAACACAGAGATTGACTTCGCCGGTGAATACATGAGCCTGGGATATGTCGGAGATGCCGGCGAATCCTCCACCACTGAAGGTATCGCGATGTCGTTCATGGTTGCTCCTGAATTCGGCATGGATGCCGGAGTTCTGACCTCGATCCAGCCGGCGGTCAGATACGAGACTACAAGTCCCGCCTATCTTGGAGATACCGATCCGAAGAATGATGAAGATGCTATTGATTTCTGCCTTAATTTTCATACAGGCAGTAAGAACACATTCCAGCTGGGTGGACGCAACTATTCTTTCGAGGATGAAGATACTGAAGGCTACACCGATATGTACATCAACTGGAGAATGAAATTCTAGACTGCATTTTTTACCAGGCTTCGTTTCGAAGCGTCGTAGAGAGCTGTGGATACGAGGCTTGCGAGTGCAGACCCCGCAAACGTACTTCAACAGTACGTCGAGGACGGATGCACGAGTATAACGAAGTAGACACAGCTTTATGCGGCGCTGCAGTAGAAGGCTGGTGAAATATGTGGGCTACACCCGTTCCCTTTCGGGCCAGGCTGCCCGGTCTTACGAACCTCCTCAAGTGAGACCGGGCAGCCGTAAAAGACATTAACCGCTCAAAACAACTGATTGGATAGGTTTACAAATGCATATAAACGTAATAACAAAGTATGCACCTGTTGCATTACTTGGTTTTCTGACAGTCTTTGGAGCCTGTGGTGCGGATTCAGGCAATGATACGGTACCTGATGAAGCAGTCCCTGTTGAAGACACTTCTCTGTCCGGTGAGCTTAATGTCGTCGGATCAACAACTGTCCAGCCGGTAGCAGAAGTTCTTGCAGAGGCTTTCGAAGCCCTTGAACCAGACGTAACTGTCTTTGTTCAGGGTGGCGGGAGCAGTGTGGGAGTCAGATCAGCTGTAGATGGAACTGCTGATATAGGTATGGCTTCCAGAGAGATTAGGCTGTCCGAACTGCAGGAGAACCCGGAACTCAGAGTCCATACTATTGCCCGTGACGGTATTGCAATTGTCACTGAACCCGGCGTGTCTGTTAATAGCCTTTCAAAGGAGCAGATCAAGGGTATCTTTGCCGGAGAGATAACGAACTGGAATGAAGCAGGAGGAGAAAACCTTGTCATCACAGTGGTTGCGCGTGAAGAAGGATCAGGTACGAGAGCTGCTTTCGAGGAATTAGTCATGGATGATGCTCTCATTACGGGCAACGCAATTCTTCAGCCCTCTAACGGGGCAGTAAGAACCTCCATTTCCGTTATTCCCGGAGCAATCGGGTTTCTTTCCTTCGGATATCTGGATGATCAGACCAAACCGTTGGCTGTAGATGATGTTCTTCCTACAGAGGAATTCGCGGCATCCGGTTCCTATACGATAGTAAGACCGCTCAACATGGTCACAAATGGAGAACCCGATGGGATAGCCTCTGTATTCCTTGAATTCGTAATGAGTGAAGATGGCCAGGCGATCGTTGCCTCCGAGGGTTACCTGCCGGTCAGATAGCTTTCAGAATTAATCTTGAACTTTGAAAGGAATAAAAATGAACTCGATACTTAAAGGATCTTCGCTGCTGACTTCAGCATTCTTTATGCTTGCCATTATGGGCTTTTCAAGCAGTGCGGGTGCTGTCGATATGACAGTTGCAGGTTCAACAACTGTTCAACCGCTGGCAGAACTGCTTGCCGAAAGTTATGAGAGTTTCACTGACGGTATCACGATAATCGTTCAGGGCGGCGGGAGCAGTGTAGGAGTCAAATCCGCTGCTGACGGAACCGCTGATATCGGGATGGCTTCCAGAGAAGTGAAGAATTCTGAGTTCGAAGAACATCCTGCTCTGATTGTGCATACAATTGCCCGTGATGGCATCGCTATCGTGATACATCCGGGATCTGGTGTTTCGAGCCTTTCATTGGAACAGGTCAGAGGTATATTTTCCGGTGAGATTACTAACTGGAGCGAGGTCGGCGGCGAGAATACGCCTGTCATCGTCGTATCCAGAGAAGAGGGATCAGGAACAAGAGCCGCATTTGAAGATATGGTCATGGATGATGAGCTGATCTGCCTGGGAGCAATCCTTCAGCCATCAAACGGAGCGGTCAGAACCACTGTCAGCATTACACCTTCGAGCATTGCCTACCTGTCGTTCGGTTATCTGGACAGCTCTGTAGCGCCCGTTACTATCGATGGAGTACCTCCCACTGTTGCAAATGCCACAGGTGGATCGTACCCTGTTGTAAGACCGCTTAACATGGTCACTCTCGGACAGCCTTCCGAAGCTGCAGCCGGCTGGCTGGATTTCATTCTCGGTGAAGATGGCCAGGCCATCGTTGTCTCCGAGGGTTACCTCCCGGTCAACTGAACCAGGGAAATTGAAGGTCGCCGGAAGTGACAGGTAAACAAAGGCTAGAGTCGGCAGTAAAGTACATTTTCCTGTTCTCGGCTCTGATGTCAATCCTGATAGTGGTGATGATAGGTATTTTTACCTTCAGGGAAGCCATTCCGGCTTTCAGGGATATCGGTATCATTAAGCTCCTGACCGGGACCGTATGGCGTCCCGGCCAGGGCCAGTACGGTATTCTCGCAATGATTGCCGGTTCCGGTCTCGTTACCCTCGGTGCAGTCGTCATCGGTGTTCCGCTGGCCCTTGGCTGCGCGATATTCCTTTCCGAGATAGCCCCGCCGGCTGTGAAATCGATTGTCAGACCTTCAATTGAGCTGCTTGCGGGGATTCCTTCTGTCGTTTACGGGCTTTTCGGAATGGTGGTCATCGTTCCTCTGGTGAGAAACATTGACGTGCCAGGGAATACCGGTTTTGGTCTTCTGTCAGCTTCCATAGTGCTTGCGGTAATGATACTGCCGACCATATCGAGTGTGTCTGAATATGCTATCCGAAGCGTTCCCAAACGATTCAGGGAGGGTTCTCTCGCAATGGGAGCAACGAAGTGGGAAACTATGACGAAGGTTATACTCCCCGGTGCGAGATCCGGAATAATGTCCGCAATTATTCTTGGTCTTGGACGAGCGTTAGGTGAGACAATCGCAATGATAATGGTGATAGGAAATTCTGTGATAATACCGTTTGCAGCATCCGATAACCCGCTCTCCATTTTTCTCAGCAGGGCAAGAACACTGACCGGTAATATCGCTGTTGAAATTAATTACGCTACAGGATTGCATGAAAGTGCTCTCTTTGCGACAGGAGTGGTTCTTTTTGCTCTTATCATGATAATGAACAGTTCCGCACGGATGCTGATAGGCCGCAAGAAATGGGAGAAATAGTGAATCGGCTGCAATTCAGAAAACTGCGGCAGACGGGGGCATTTTCTCTGTTATGGTTTACCGGGGCGGTCAGTGTGCTGATCATGCTCTTCGTTGTTGGATATGTGATAATGAAGGGTTTTGCACACTTGACTCCTGACTTCTTCACCACTCCTCCAAGAGGAGGTCTTTCCGGAGAGGGCGGTATATCATCGACGATAATAGCAACTGTCTATCTGGTTATCTGCACTCTTATTGTAGCGACACCTCTGGGTATCGGAGCCGGTGTATTTCTTATCGAGTATGCTGATAACTTGAAGAGCAGTATTATCAAGAAATTTGTCGCATTGGCCAGATTCGGTATCGAAACTCTGGCCGGAGTGCCTTCAATCATATTCGGTCTGTTCGGCTATGCGCTGTTCGTGACTGCCATGCATTTCGGATTTTCGATACTCTCCGCAGCGCTCGCAGGTTCATGTCTCGTGATTCCGGTGATTATAAGGACTACCGAGGAAGCTCTGAAAGCCGTTCCGGATTCATACCGTCAGGCTTCGCTTGCGATGGGAGCGTCCAGATGGGAAACCATCCGGAAGGTGGTGCTTCCCTCCGCGGTCACCGGGATATCAACCGGATTGATACTGAGTGCCGGAAGGATAGTCAGTGAGACAGCCATCTTCTATGTGACGCTTGGAGGAAGTTACCGAACACCTACATCTATAATGTCCAGCGGCAGAACCATGGCGCTTCACGTCTACTACCTTGCAATGGAAACCCGCGCTTTTGACAAGGCAATGGCCACCGGAGCTGTTCTTGTGGTTCTAATCATCATTATCAATCTAGTAATCAATGTGATATCCAGGCGGTTATCCGCCAAAACCGGGAGTTAGCGAATGATGACTGAAGCGAGAATGAGAACGGTAGACTACAACCTGTACTATGGGAGCTTCAGGGCTCTTCGTGATGTTACTATCGATATTCCGGTAAACCGGATCACCGCTATCATTGGTCCGTCCGGTTGCGGAAAGAGTTCCCTGCTCCGGAGCTTTAACAGAATGAATGAACTCATACCTGTTGTAAGAACAACCGGAGAGGTTTTCCTCGACGGCGAGAATATCTTCAACAAGGATGTAGTTGAACTGAGGAAAAAGGTTGGAATGGTGTTTCAGCGTCCAAATCCCTTTCCGAAATCGGTTTATGATAACGTTGCTTACGGCCCGAGGATACATGGGATCAGAGATAAGACCGTACTCGCGGAAATAGTTGAAACAAGTCTTAAATCGGCAGCTCTCTGGGGTGAAGTAAAAGATGATCTTGGCAAGTCCGGTCTTGCTCTCTCAGGAGGTCAGCAGCAGAGACTCTGCATAGCAAGGGCTCTTGCCATTGAACCGGAAGTTGTTCTAATGGATGAACCTGCTTCTGCTCTGGATCCCGTGGCCACACTGAAGATCGAAGAGTTGATGGAGAAACTGAAACAGAAATACTCAATAGTGATAGTAACACACAACATGCAGCAGGCCGCGCGAGTATCTGATTTCACGGCGTTTATGCTTACTGACGAGCAGAGATCAGGTAATATGATCGAGTTCGGTCAGACTACGGACATTTTCACGAATCCGGTAGATTCGCGGACTGAGGATTACATTTCCGGAAGGTTCGGCTGAGTTATGGAGACGACAGCACAGATTGAAGAGGAATAACCATGTTAATCAGAGAGACTTATGAAGCTGAACTGGACAGCATCAGGGAAGCCCTGATGCGGCTTTCCCGAATGGCTGAGGTTTCAGTTCAGGAATCCGTACGGATTCTTAAGAACAGGCTTTTCGAAGAGGGAGAAAAACTGATTCAGGGTGATAAGGTGATTAACAGGAAATGCTTTGAAATTGAGGAAGCCTGTCTGAACATTATTGCAACACAGCAGCCGGTGGCGGGAGATCTTCGTTTCATTTTCGCTGCAATGCAGATAGCAATGGAACTGGAAAGAATTGCTGATTACGCAAAAGGAATTGCAGCCATAAATATAAGAATTTCTCCCGGAGAGCATGTAAAACCCCTTATTGATATACCCAGGATGTCTGAGAAAGCATGTGAAATGCTCCGGAAAGCAATAGACGCTTTTCTCAGCAGGGATATCGTAGCAGTAGAAGAAATCCCTCCAATGGATGTTGAGATAGATCTGCTGTACGAACAGGTTTATAGAGAACTCCTGACTCATGTAATACAGAAACCTGAGATAATAAACGACGCAATGATGCTGACATTTGTCGCTCATAACCTTGAGAGGGTCGGAGACAGAGTAGTCAATATCTGCGAGCGTGTTGTCTATCTATGTACCGGTGCAGTGGTTGATCTGGGCTGACAATCCGAATCACTCTTGCTTTTCTCTCAGGTATTGCAGCGGTTCAGTCGAAATAACCCTGGGCGCAGACCGCAGATGTACTAATCGTATCCACAGCTCCATTATACATGCTTGAAAACTTCCAGGCAGAATAGTAAGAAAATGTTCTAATATCAGCCCCGGCCCCGAAATCCCGACTCCGAGGTTATGACCTCGAGGTCAAGGTTCGCGATTAGTGTGAGCCGGGGGAGAACTGTGTGCGGGGAGCAAAAGTATCTGTTGGTTATCGGTTGTAGCAGATACCAATCAGTGTCTCCTGGTTTTTGAAGAAAAGAACCCGGCTCACGATTAAATAGAATTCCTGTGCTTATACTATCTGCAGTTCCATAAGGTTCCAATCGATGCTGTTAATAAATCACATGGACAGGCTGGGTATATACTCTGAAAATTCCGTGCTATCAGTAAACGAATTGTGATTAGTGTTCCTTTTTCTCGAATCACGGATTTCCGCGTGCTCCTGACCGGGATTCAGCAGATGCAATGGTGTCCAGTCAATCAGTATGTTTTCCTTCTCATTGGGATCGACTATGACTCTGAACCTGTTCCAGCGATATAGGACAGAAGGCTTTATAAGGTTCGCATTCTCTATATAAACTGTTCTGTAGGGATCATGAATCTCAGTGGTAATCTCCAGTTCAATCCGAATTAGCGGTCCGTCATTTGTCATTCTCGTTTTCTCATAGATCGATACAAATCTGGCTACCCCGATCAAGCCGTTATCCATGAGCCTGTCTGTCATTCTACGTGCCTTTTCCAAGCTCACGGACAGAGTAACGACCACAAGTAAAGGCGCTACAACTAGCAGCATTCCCGCAATGAAATGACCGTTATTGAAGAATGGAATAAGCTTGCCTGATAGTTGAGTGCTTTGTATCACCAGAAGCATTCCCAGAAGGAAGAATGGAACGGCCAGCATCACTGACAGCCACCAGTGATTCCTGCTTCGCAATTCCGGATTCATTTATATCTCCCAACATTATCTTCATAGACTACAGCACCATGATAAAGAGCCATTGTTAAGAGAGTATTAAGATTTGAGCAGGGTTTTATTCACATTATCCCGTGGCAGGAAGCAGAAGACGGCTACATATACCGCAGAGCATCAGATATCGGGGATGGGTTACTGACAATAGATGTCAGAAGCCATGACTTTGATACGATTGCTTCCCTGATTGACAGGGGTATTATCACAAAAGAAGGTTCAACAAATCAACTTGTTTACAGATTAGATGAATGATCGCTTTCAAACTTGCGACATAACTTATGACAAACTTGCGACATCTGTTGTAACATCAAACAAAAGCAAACAGCGGCGAGGATTATTACTTCCCTGCTTATTTGCATAATCAGAATTCTGGAAATACTCTGTGATGATAGTTCAAATGGGCAGCACATGAATATCGAGGAATCCTGCACGGAGACCGGCATTCCTTGCTATTCGCTTTTTCTGTACATCCACCCGATGGTGATTGTATGCGGACTAGCTGTAGGACCCGTTAATAGATAACCTGCTTCGCTCCCTTATCAGGTATCA
>JAIOQY010000061.1 GCA_021108435.1 Candidatus Aegiribacteria sp. | reverse complement strand
CCTCATGTTTCACTCAAGCCCTCCACAAGATCTCTGAAATGCTCTCCACGCTCCTCAAAATTCCTGTACTGATCAAAACTGGCACAGCCTGGTGAAAGAAGCACAACATCACCTTCGTCTGCAACAATTGTCGCTCTGGCAATTGCCTTTTCCATAACTCCCTCAACGAATACTTCGGTTAAGCCAGCCCACGTTTCCTCGAATTCAGCAGCTGCCTCTCCAATGAGTATCAGAACATTAACGCGATCTCTGATAAGCTGTCCAAGGCCACTGTAGTCGGCCTTCTTAACCTGACCACCTGCTATGAGAATTATTGGATTATCAAAACTCTTCAATGCGACCAGGAGCGAATCAGGATTGGTAGATTTGGAGTCATTCACAAATTCGACACCATTTATATTTCTTACACTTTCTAATCTATGAGGTACTCCTGGAAAAGTAGCCAAACCTTCAATCATCTCCCCTGCTTCCAATCCTGCTTTCTTCGCCAGACATGCAACAGCAAGCGCATTAGCAAGGTTATGGGCGCCAGGCAGAGATATCTTTCTGATATCCATTACAAACCGTTCTGCACTGGAACTTGCAAGGAAGAGTGAATTACCTTCAATGAAAGCTCCGTCTCGAACTCTTTTACCAATTCCGAAGAACCACTCCAGACCCATCGTCCTGCCGGCAAGCGGTACCGAACCCGGATCATCTCTGTTAAGTACAAGGACATCAGTATCATGTTGATTCATGAAAATCCCGGTCTTTGCATTCCTGTAACTTTCAATATCACCATGGCGCTGAAGATGATCGGGAGTAACATTGAGTATCGTTGCGGCGAACGGACGGAATATCTCGATAGTCTGTAACTGGTAACTGCTGACTTCAAGCACGAAATACTCGGCATCGTTATTTTCCAGAACAGCAGTACTGAAGGGATATCCCATATTCCCTGCAACACAGGCTTTGACTCCAGCCTTGCGGAGAGTGTAACCAAGCCATTCAACGGTGGTCGTTTTCCCGTTTGAACCGGTAACTGCGATTACCGGGATCTCAGTATGACGAAAGGCGAGTTCAATCTCACCGATTACCGGCAGCCCCATCTCGCTGGCCTTGGAGGGAATTTCTGATTCAGGACTGACACCAGGACTGATAACAAGCCCGTCAAGTGATTCAAGGCTGTTGATTATCCTGTCTCCGGTGATTATTCTGTCGCAGGCTGCACAGGGTTCGACATCTGATCGATCATCGAGTCCGGTGACGGAAAATCCTCTTCTTTTCAGGAGTGCTGCAGCGGCTCTGCCGCTCAGTCCGAGACCGAGTACTCCCGCATTTCGACCACCGTCAGTCCAGTAACCCATGTATCACCTTATCTTCAATGTTGTTAGACCCAGAAGTCCGAGAATCGCAGCAATTATCCAGAATCGGACGACAACTTTACTTTCCATCCATCCGAGCAGTTCGAAATGGTGATGGATAGGCGCCATTCTAAAAACACGTTTACCCGTCCGTTTAAACCAGCTTACCTGTATTACCACGCTCAACACTTCCGCAACAAAGACTCCGCCAACCAGGAAAAGAAGCAATTCGTTTTTCGTGACAACGGCCATTGACCCTATTGCTCCACCGAGAGCCAGAGAACCGGTATCTCCCATAAATACAGATGCTGGAGGAGCATTGAACCATAGAAAACCAAGGCATGCGCCAGCCATCGCCCCGGCAAATACTGAAACTTCACCAACGCCGGGCAGGTATGATAACTGGAGATAATCAGCAAATCTGATATGCCCCAGCACGTAAGCCATCACACCGAAAGCAATAATTGAAATCAGGCTCACTCCTGTGGCCAGACCATCAAGCCCGTCTGTCAAATTGACGGCATTAGCACTCCCTGCAAGAACCAGAGCGACAAACAGGATGTACCAGATTCCCAGATCTATCCGGATTCCCTTCAGGAATGGAACAGCTGTTTCTGTAGAAGTTATGTCTATTTCATCTTTCGATTCAAGATCAATTGTTCGAATAGAAGGAACAATCGACGGATGAGAAGGCTGATCTCCCTGAGCTACCGGGCTGAAGCAGAGCCATGCGCCGAGCGCGATGCCAAGCACAAATTGACCAATAAGTTTGTACTTCCCGATCAATCCTTTTGAACAATGCCTGACTACTTTCAGGTAATCATCCAGCAAACCGATTAATCCCATCCATATTGTTGAGATAAGAACAACCATGAGTGCTCTGTTTCCAAGTACACCCCAGAGGAGAACCGGTATCAGTACTGACATAAGTATGAGAAGTCCTCCCATTGTGGGAGTTCCCCGCTTTTTAAAATGACTTTCCGGACCATCATCTCGAACAGTTTGACCGATCTGATGTCTTTTCAGAAATCTTATCACAGCAGGTCCTGCTGCAAACGCAATTATCAATGCGGTTACAGTGGCTCCTGCAGCCCGGAATGTGATGTACCCGAAAAGGTTGAAGAGTGAAATGGAATCTCTCAGGGGGTACAGAATCCAGTATAACATCAGCTGCCCTCCTCCATGAGCCGTACAAGCTCACTGAGCCTGACGGAGTTGGATCCTTTTACAAGTACGGTACATCCGGGCGTAACAGTTTCCCGCAATATTGAAAGGGCTTCAAGCCAGTCTTCAGCGAAAAGTACTTCTGTGTGAATAACGGTGTTCTTAACGGAATTGTACAGATCACCTGTGATAATCAGGAATTTCAGTCCAAGGGAATCAGCTGTTTCAAGCACCTGACGATGGAACTCCTGAGCCCTTTCTCCAAGCTCTCGCATATCTCCGAGAACAGCAGCACGGTCTCCTGTCATGCTTCCCAGTACGTTCAGACACGCTCTGGTTGAATCAGGATTTGCATTGTAACTCTCATCCAGAATCGTTACATCTCCTGCCTCGACAACCCTTCCTCTTCCGGCATCCGGAGAAACATTTTCCATCGCTCCTGTGGCTGCCTGCGGAGTGACATCAAAGACCTCCGCCATCAATACAGCAGAAACTGCATTTGAAGCATTATGATCACCGGCAAGCTGAAGATTCAGTGTGATATCCCATGGATACAACCTGTAGGAACCATCAACATTTTGTTTAAACCACGCATTACCATTTTCTCCGAAGTACCTGATTGAAAGGTTGCGGTCCAGCGCAGCCCTTTTCAGAATGGGCTCACCAACCGGTATCACACATGTTCCTCCCGGCTCTGTTGTCTGAATAACTTCAGCCTTTGCCTTTGCAATGCCTTCGCGAGAGGGGAAAAATTCCATGTGAGCCAGGCCTACGTTAGTAATCAGACAATCAGTTGGTAATGCGATACTTCCGAGCAGAGTAAGCTCACCGGCATGATTCATACCCATTTCGAGGATAATTATTGAAGGAGGTGGATCAGGGATGTTAAGAACAGTCATTGGAAGACCTAGCTGGTTATTAAGATTCCCGCTGGTGCTGAATACATTATGAGATGTCCTGAGAGCAGCGGTAAGCAACTGTCTGGTAGTTGTCTTGCCGCTTGAACCGGTTATGGCAATCACTCTCGAATCGAGTTGCAGGCGGCGCCATTTCGCTGCATCAAGCAATGCCTGTTCCACGCTGTCTACAAGGATTATTCCATCACGTTTCAAACCCCTGGAGACTACTGCGTATCCTCCATTCTCGATAACTTCATCGGCATAAAGATGCCCGTCGGTTTTCTCCCCTTTCAGAGCAAAAAAGAGAGTTTCGTTCCCGGATAAACGAGAATCGATCACCACGTTCTTAATTGACCCGCTGGAAGTCTCCGGAGAAACCCAGCCTCCGGCTGCGCGGGCAATTTCTTTAACTTTCAGCATTTGAGAACCTTTCTCAGAACTGCAGCAGCTTCTTCACGATCATCAAAATGTATCTTTGTTTTCCCCAGTATCTGGTAATCCTCATGCCCCTTGCCGGCGATAATAACAATGTCTCCGGCAACAGCGGTCTTAATCGCGATTCCTATAGCGGTTCTTCTGTCCGTTTCAACAATAAGCCCGTCTTTCGACGAGAAACCTCTGAGGATGTCCTGAATAATCAAGTCGGGATCCTCAGTACGTGGATTGTCACTGGTGATCACTATGATGTCTGCCAGGCTATCAGCTATTTGCCCCATTAAGGGCCGCTTCGAAACGTCTCTGTCCCCACCGGCACCGAAAACTACTATCACCCTGTTTTCAGTTAGTTCTGATGCCTGCTGTAGAATGCGTTTCAACGCATCAGGTGTGTGAGCGTAGTCAACCGCAACCAGGAAATCCTGCCCCAGTTCAACGGACTCAAATCTTCCGGGAACACCACTGAAATCTTTCATTGATTCTGCAGCTGTGTAAGGATCAAGTCCCAGCGTTACCGCAACGGCGAGAGCACCGGCTGCATTAAAGATATTGAAACGTCCGGGCACATTCATTCGCACCGGAATCTGTATTCCATTCAACGATAATTTGAAGGATACTCGCCCGAGTTCAACAGAAATATCTGAAAGTCGGTAAGTATCGTTTTCTCTGATTCCGAAGGTTTCAGCTCCCTCCAGTGATGGAAATCCGGGAGCATAGGTCCCTATAATCGCCCTGCCGTCCTTTTTAAGCAGTTCAAACAGATGCATCTTGCACCGGAGGTATTCATCCATGGACTCATGGAAATCCAGATGATCCTGACTGATGTTGGTAAAGAGTCCTACATCAAATCTTACTGAATCAACTCTGGCCAGAGCGAGTGCATGACTGGATACTTCCATAACGCAGCACCTGTCACCTGCAGCCACCATCTGATTCATCATCCTGGAGGTTTCGAGTGCTCCGGGTGTAGTCATCGAAGCAGTGATGTCCCTGCCTCCGATCAGGTGGCCAACGGTACCCATAATGCCTGTCTGGAAACCATGTCTCTCCAGTATCCAGGCTAGCATTCTTGAAGTGGATGTTTTCCCGTTAGTGCCTGTAATTCCGATTGAGATGAGATGATCCCAGGGATAATCGAAGAACTTCGCTGAAATGTCTGCAAGCAGTTTTCTGTTATCCCCTGAAAGATTCACCAATACACGTGAATCTTCAGAATCTTCTGAGACACCATGTTCTGTAACCACTGCTACGGCACCTCGTTCAAGCGCCTGCTCAACATATTGATGGCCATCCGTATCAAAACCGGTTACTGCCACAAAAAGAGATCCCTGGGTAACTTCTCTTGAATCCTCCTCAATGGAAGACACTTCAAGTTCTCTCATCTCATCGGAAACAACGATATCGGCGGCTTCAAGAAGGCATTGCAGTTTCATTCAAGCACTCCCGCCATCAGGTCACTTCCGGAAAACTGTCTTCCCAGAGCAAGTTCAGGTTCCACCGCGAGTATCCTTGTTACGATTTCAGAGAATACCGGCGCAGCTGAAGCGCTGCCCCACCTGTATTCAAAATCAGGATCATCTATGAGTACAGAAATTACAAGACTGGGATTTTCGGCCGGAACCATTCCAACGAAAGCGCTCAGATAATCGCTTTCCCCACTCAACCTCTCCGCAGTTCCGGTTTTGCCGGCTACGCTCACTCCGGCAACTGACGCGGAAGCTCCGGTTCCCTCCTCTATAACAGATCTTAAAGCACTTCTTACAGTTGCAGCAGTTCCGCGAGAGACAGGATGTGATCTGACAATTGATTCTTCAGTTACCCACTGATTCTCACTCCACCTGGCATCAAGAAGTCTCGGGTAGAAGAGTGTTCCTCCATTCGCAATCACGCAGTAGGCCAGAGTCAGTTGAAGCGGTGTTACAGTAACCTCCTGCCCGATTGCTATCTGTGCTGCGGAAACTCCGGACCATCCTGAAGATCCTGGGGAGGGCACGATCCCTCTGGATTCTCCCGGATATTCAACCATCGTCAGCGATCCGAAACCAAATCGTCTGCAGTAGCTGCTTAAAGTTGTATCCGCAAGTAAACGTGAAAGCAGGATCGTCCCGACATTGCTGGAATTGATAATAACCTGTTCACCGGTGAGTATTCCAAATTTATGCGCATCGGAAATATTCTCGCCGGAGACTGTGATTCGACCCTCGCTGCAATCAAAGACATCGCCTGCAGCAATAACACCTTCTTCAATGCATGCTGCATAAACAACAAGTTTAAAAGTAGAACCAGGCTCATGATAACCCTGAAAACAGTGATTCATGGCGAGATATCCGTTACCTGCCCGTACAGGGACACTTCCTGCTGCAAGGATTTCTCCGGATGAGGGATCAATGACAACTGCTGCTGCCCAGTCGCTGTTATACATTTCCATGGCGTTTTCAAGTTCCTCCATTACGATGGACTGAAATCTTGAGTCAAGTGTGAGCATGATATCCTGCCCATCCACAACGGAGATATTATCAGCTTCCGGATCCGTAAGATTGAATCTGCCGGCAGCACTCTTCTCAATGAAGAGTTTTCCATCCGTACCCTGGAGAGTCGAATTAAACCAGCTTTCAATTCCCTCTGCGCCTTCACGCGTATGTCTCCCAACAATACCGGAAGCTATATCACCCATCGGATATGTTCTCTCCTGCTCGACATTTGCACTCACTCCTGTCGGCAAACCATCGTTCATAAGGCTGAACGCCTCCTGAAAAGGAACATTTTCCGCAATAATCTGATTACCGGATTGTCTTTCAAGAGGTTGTCTTAAGCCAGCACGTGTATGTTCTCCAAGAACGGAAACAAGACTGTCGACTCTTGATTCTGCCCCTGCCGGTACTTCAGGCCAATAAACCTGAAATGTAACTACAGCTCTGTTCCCGGCAAGAAGATATCCGTTCCTGTCAAGAATTCTTCCTCTCCTCGCCTCTACATTTATCCGGGTAGTGTGCTGAGAGCGTGCTTCATTCGAGTAGAAATCGTGATGGACTATCTGGATGTTGATAAGTCTGCCCGTTATTACAAGAAAACCAATCAGGACAAAAACCATCAGTATCTGCAATCGCGCAGAACGTCTATCAGGAGATATTTCACTGCTCCATACAGACAAACAGCTCACCTCCGCATGTATCAGGCTGTAATTCAACAATCGAAAAATGTTCAAGTGGAATTGGAGCCATACCCAGGTCTTCACCAATATTCTCAAGTCTTTCCGGATTAAGAAGCGTTGCCCTTTCAACAAGCAGTTCGTCTCTTCTCCATCGCAGCTGGCGTCTGATTTCAGTAAGATTTTTATGCCTCATTGAAAGAAGAAGCCTCCAGTTATAGATCCCTGCTTCAAGAACAACCAGAAGAATAAACCCACCTGCAATAACTAACAGAATTCTGCGGAAATTCTTCCTCATAATCGAATTCCCATGCGTAATCTTGCAGATCTTGCGCGAGGGTTCTCCCGGCGCTCATTCTCATCGGGAACAATCCACACCGGGGAAAATTGACTGTAGTATCCGGAATCCCTGAAAAGCAATTTTATTCTTCTGTCCTCTAATGAATGAAAAGTGATGAAGGCAATACGAGCTCCGGATTCAGTCCAGGTGTGAAGATTGTCCAGAAGATTGTCCAGCTGTTCGAGTTCGCTGTTAACAGCAATTCTCAAAGCCTGGAAAACCCTTGAAAGAATTTTAACAGGATTGCCTCGTACACTTCCACGAATGATTGAAGCCAGCTCCTGAGTCGAGTGAACAGGTCTTTCTTTTACTATGGCTTTCGCGATTCGTCTGCTTCTTCCTTCCTCACCGTAATTGTAGATGATATCAGCAATTTCACGCTCAGAGCATTTATTCAGAATCTCATCAACAGTAATACCGGAGGAGCCGTCGAACCGCATATCCAGCGGTCCATCCGATCTGTATGAGAACCCTCTTGATGAGTCATCCAGTTGAATTGAGGAAAGCCCCAGGTCGAATAGAGCACCGGACGCGTATGTAAAACCTATTTCGCTCATAATAACCGGTATCTCCGTATAGCTGGCCTGCCTGACCGTTATACCTGAATCCTGATTGAATCTGTTTCTGAGTATTGATAACGCCACGGGATCACGATCCACTCCAAGCAGACTCATTTTCGGTAATGCTTCTGCCATAGCAGCCAGGTGACCGCCTGCGCCAGCAGTTCCGTCCACAAGTAATCCTTCTGTTCTTCCGCCAGAGAGAAAACTGATTACATTATCGAGTAAAACCGGAACATGCGTTTCTATTTCATCCCCGCGGACATGATCGGAGCTGTACAGGTGGCTTCGGGCAGGCCTGTCTGCGCACATTGAAACCGACCTCCTGATTCAAGGGAGTGATTCCAACTCAGTAAATATCTATCTCAATTTCTTCAACTGCTTCTTCCAGAGAGGATACCTGCTCCTTTTCCCGCCCGGCATAGCGCTCAGCAGACCAGAGTTCAATCGAATCGAGCAGGCCCAGAAAAACCACTTCGTGAGTTACTCCTGCTATGTCGATAAGATCGGATGGAATTGTTATTCTCCCCTGTCCATCGATATAAACCGGGCGGATATACTGCGAGAATTCACGGATAATATCTCTGTGCTTTTTGATGTTTCTTGAAAGGGATGCAAGACCGTCCCTGACCTTCTGCCATTTTTCAGGCGGGTAAAGGATCAGGCTTCCTTCCATACCCTTCCCGATATACAGACCTTCCTTGGGTAATTGCCTGCGGAACTGCGCCGGAACGCTTACCCTGCCCTTGTCATCAAGAGTGTGTATATGTTTCCCCGTGTATTCGCTCATAAGGTATCCTCCAGCTCAATTCTATCCCACAATCTCCCACTGTCAACCCACCCTATGGGATAGTATCCCACCAGAACAGAAGTACATTTCCGCATGAACGTTGTTAGTTATTGATTGATATTATGTTACGCTGTCAGAAAATTTCACAGGGATAACTGGAAGTGTGAATCCGAATATGGATAAGATTCAGTATTTCGATATTGGCGGACGATGAAACGGTTGATCTGTGGGGTAACCCATAGAGAATCTCTTACCCGCATATTTCACCAGCATTCGTTTCTGAAGATCTCTCCAGGAACCACATACTTCTTGCTGTGCTGGTTTCGAAGCGTCGAAAACAGTTGTGGATACGAGGCTTGCGAGTGCAGACTCCACAGGCGTACTTGAATAGTACGTCGAGGATGGATGTGCGAGCATAACGAAGTAGACATATCTGTATTCGTCGCTGTAGTAGAATGTTGGTAAAATATGCGGATTGATGATTAGTTAGTTGATGATGTGCGTTTCTTCCTGGAAAGACCTTGAATCCGGCGTTTTGATCTCTTCCTGGTTTCATCGTCATAGTAGTAATGGTATCTGTAAGTGTAGTAGGTATAGGAAGTGTACATCTTCACGGGATCAAAACCGTTAAGCACAGCGCCAGCAAGGTATGCTGATGTGCGTTTCAGTTTCATCCAGGAAGATTCGAGAACCTTACGGTCGATTTTCTTCGCTCCTACAACCATGAGGGTAGCGTCAACTTCAGTACTCAGCAGTATGGCATCCGTAACGACAGCAACAGGAGGACTGTCCAGAATAATCATATCGAAGGATTTCTTGAGTTCTGAAAGGAGTATTCTGCATTTCCTGCTTCCGAGAAGTTCGGAAGGGTTATGCGGAATGTAACCGCAGGTGAGAACGGAGAGGTTATCAAATGCAGTTTTCTGCACCGCATCCTCAACAGATTTGATTCCGGCTATTGCTTCGGAAACTCCAGGTTCCCTTGAAAGACTGAAAATATTATGAATCACCGGACGCCTGAGATCAGCATCGATCAGCAGAATCTTTGAACCGGTCTGCGCTATGGCGATTGCCAGATTCCCAGCAGTCGTTGATTTCCCCTCTCTCGGACCCGCGCTTGTCACAAGAAGAGAGCGGATACTCCTGTCAGCCCCGCTGAAACGGAGACTCGTCCTTAGATCTCTGTAGGCTTCACTTCCGGCCTGCCTTGGAGCTGTCATCATTATCAGCCCCTGTTTTCCGCTCCGGGCTACAGTTTCAGATCGGGGTATCTTAGGTATAACGCCAACAACCGGAATATCAAGATTCTCAATATCCTCAGGGCTTTTTACCGTTGAATCAAGCTGCTCCTTAAGAAAAATGAAACCTATGCCGGCTGCGAGCCCCGCGAAAATACCAAGCATAAGATTACGTCTGCTGTTCGGTTTGATCATGCCTCCAGGCAGGGCCGTATCCACGATAGTCACATTACCCATCTGACCGGCTTCAGCTATTCTTACTTCCTCATATTTCGTGCGGAGAAGAAGATATATCTGTTCACTTACAGTCCTGTTTCGCTCAAGCCGAACAAGAGTAAGCTCAAGCTCGGGCAGCACTGAGATGCTGTCTTCAAGATCATGTATCACGCTGCGGAGAACGGATTCCTTGATTCTCTCTGCTCTCAACTGCGATTCGATTGAAATCAGATCTGATACTATTCTCTGTACAGATCCGGCTGGATCATCCGGGAATTGAATGTATGCAGCTTCTCCCAGAGCCTGCGTCAGGGCGGTTCTCCTTGCGGCTATTTCATTATCAAGATTCTGTACTACCGCATCATCCTCGTTACCTCCCCTGGCCATAAGAGAAGCACGGGAAGCCTCGAGCGAAGCCAGATCACTTTCCAGCTGAGCAATGAAAGTACTGTTCACTCTTGCGAGATCATCTGCAAGTTCGAGTCTTCCTGTCTCAAGCTGATCCGTGAAGTAATCTCTCTGTGCCTGAAGAGCTCCCTGCTCAGTTCGAGACGTGGCGGCCGCAGTCTCAAACGAGGACAGGCTGCTGACAATATGAGAAGTCTCCGAACTCAGACTGACAATGCCGTGTTCTTCCTTGAATCTTGTCAGAGAGTCTTCATCACTGGCAAGATCAACGTCCATGATAGCGAGCTGCTCTGCCAGGAATTCCCTGACCATCGTATTCTCTCCGCGGGCTTCATTCAGGTTTCTTCTGTAGTACGTATGCACTATGAGATTAGCCATCGTTGCAGCTGCTGCAGGGGAATAACCTGTAGCAGATAACACGAAAAAATCGGTATCCTTCATTACACTGACGGAACTGCTTCCCCGCACCATACCAATAAGTGCTGATCTAAGGTTGCTCTGAGGGGGATCAATCTCTCCAAAAAGAAGTGATACAAGGCTGTCAGAATAAGAAGAACGCATGATTGAATCAGCAACCAGTTCCGCCATGCTTCGGCTCTGAATGATCTGAATCTGATTGTTGCGCATGGGATCCATTTCATACCAGAAGACGCTTGACATATTCAGAGTCTGAGACATCGTGTTACGTGTATTGAAAATGAACGTAGCACTTGATCTGTAAACAGGCCTTGTTCTTTGAGTAACCCAGATACTCGCCAGCACAGATACAATCAGGAAAGCCAGTACAACCCATTTATGACGGTAGAGCAGCCAGAGGTACTCACCTATTCTTATCGATTCCCGCTCGTCTGCTATTTCTGTATTCATCTGTCAATTATTATCCATATAAGGTTAGCAGCAACAACAATTTTATAAGTAAAATCGATAGCTTCTTTCCACCATTCGTAGCTCCTCGTACGAATGTAGATTGTAGCTCCGGGATGAAGGTCAGGTACAGGTTCTCCCTCAGCATCAAGAAAATTGTGCAGATCGTACTCTATTTCAAAGTCTTCGTAGACTATGCTCACATCACCCAGACTGGCGTGCTGAGTAGGTCCGCCTGCAGCGGATATGCCGGCAATGAGATCAGCCTCAACCGGAACAAGATAAGTACCGGGATTTCTAACCTCACCCCAGACATGAATACTCATGAGAATCTCATCGGTTTCCACTCCGGGAACAGTATACCCCTGCAGGCCGGAAGAAGATGCGATAAATACAGCAAAAAACAGCAGTACGGAAGCAATTTTCATGCTTTGACCACTTTCTCCATTCCTTGCGTTATTCCAGCACAGGCGTTCCTTGTGTCAATAACCAGAGAGGAACAATCAACTATCCACTGGTAATCGTAACAGGAATGATTGGTAATGACAACAGCGCAATCGTATTCCTGAAGATTCTCTTCTGTCAACTCGACCGAAACTGGCCTTCTGTGGGTTTGTCTGGTGGCTCCGATGCGGGTAACATAAGGATCGTTATAATCCACACTCGCTCCAAGTTCAAGGAGTTCGTCCATGACCTTGAGTGCGGGAGTTTCTCTAATATCATCGATATCCGGTTTGTAAGCCATTCCAAGAATAAGAATCCTGCTTCCGTTTACGCTTTTCTGTCTTGAGTTCAATGAACGTGATATTGTTGATACTACAAAATCAGGCATGGCAGTATTGATCTCTCCCGCCAGTTCTATGAACCGGGTGGGCATGCCGAATTGGTGTGCCTTCCATGTAAGATAGAACGGATCGATGGGAATACAGTGGCCGCCAAGTCCGGGACCGGGATAGAAAGGTGTATAACCAAAGGGTTTCGTCGACGCGGCTTCTATTACTTCCCAGATATCCACATTCATTCTGGAAGCCAGCATCTTCAGTTCATTCACAAGAGCAATATTGACTGCTCTATAGGTATTCTCCGTGATTTTCGCCATCTCAGCAACCTCAGGAGAACTGACAGTAACAACTTCGTCAACGGCTAATGAATAAACCTTTTCCGCTGCTTCAGCTCCCTCGGCAGTAAGTGCGCCTACAAGTTTCGGGATAGTTCTGGTCGTGTGTATCTTGTTGCCGGGGTCTTCTCTTTCAGGTGAAAAGGCTACAAAAAAGTCCACTCCGGCTTTCATACCGGTCTCTTCAAGAATTGGCACAAGCTTCTCGCGGGTAGTTCCCGGATATGTTGTGGATTCAAGAACTACCAGCTGACCGGGCTCCAGATATCCCGCAACTTCTTTTCCGGTCATGGTTACATAACTCAGATCCGGTTCTCTGGATTCACCAAGCGGGGTCGGAACACAGATTATTATGGCGTCGGCATCCTTCATGCCCGAATAATCAGTAGTACAATTCAGTCTGCCCGTTTCAACCGCTTCGGATATCCGCTCAGAAGGAATTGTCTTAAGGTAACTTTTCCCCTCTTTGATAAAGCGGGGTTTTTCAGGATCTATATCAATGCCTGTGACTCTGCATCCGCCTTTTACGAATTCAAGCGCAAGTGGAAGGCCAACGTACCCCAGGCCGATGATTGCAATTGAAGGGTACTCACGATCTTTCATCCTGTCAGCAAATTTCATACATTTCTCCCGATTCCGTAATAAGAAAACCCTAAATCAATCAGTTTGAAGGGATTGAAAACATTCCTGCCGTCAAATATAACCGGCTGGTTCATAATCTCCATCATTCGTTTGAAATCAGGTTCCCTGAATTCAGTCCACTCTGTTACAAGAACCAATGCGTCGGCTCCTGTTACAGCATCATATGTGGAAGATGCAAATTTAATAGAATCACCGAGAACCCGTTTCGCATTGACCATTGCCTGAGGATCGTATGCGACAATATTCGCTCCCTTCTCAAGCAGACCCTGAATTACTCTAAGAGCAGGGGCATCGCGAATATCATCAGTATTTGGTTTAAAGGAGATTCCCCATATCCCAATAGTCAATCCGGAAAGATCCTCCCCGAAATGATCGACCACTTTACGGACAAGTATCTTTTTCTGAGCCTGATTCACTTCCGTTACAGCTTTGAGTACATGTAATTCATGACCATGCTCAATTGCCGTTTTCTGCAATGCTCGAATGTCCTTCGGAAAGCAGGATCCGCCAAATCCGGCGCCGGGGAAAAGGAAACTGTAACCGATTCGTGTATCTGATCCGATACCAATCCTGATATCATGGATATCCGCTCCAACTGTTTCACACATGTTGGCAATTTCGTTCATGAAGGAAATCCTTGTTGCCAGAAGACTGTTTGCCACGTATTTGGTCATCTCCGCACTCCTGTTGCTCATGACAAGAATGGGATTGTTCGTTCTGACAAAGGGTGAGTACAGCTCACACATTGTCTCAGCCACGGAAGCAGAATCCGTACCGATAATCACGCGGTCAGGTTTCATGAAATCATCAATCGCAGAACCTTCCTTGAGGAATTCAGGATTGCTCACAATGCTGACTTCGTGAGAGGTTTCCTTCTGGATCTGTTCCTTCACAAGATCTCCTGTACCGACTGGAACCGTACTCTTGTTTACAACAATTTTAGGTCCGTCCATATGTTCTGCAATATCCAAAGCAACAGACAGTACATGCTGGAGATCCGCAGATCCATCTTCTCCGGGTGGTGTACCCACTGCAATGAAGATTATTGAACTTTCCTTTATCGCGGATCCTATATCAGTCGTGAAGGTTAGTCGATTCTCAGCGGTATTACGCTTTATCATCTCTTCAAGACCGGGCTCGTAAATGGGGATTATGCTGTTATTCAGGTTGTTGATCTTTTTTTCGTCATTATCAACGCAGATTACATCGTTTCCCATCTCGGAAAGACAGGTGGCTGCAACCAGCCCGACGTAACCACTTCCTACTACCGCAATGTGCATACTACCTCCAGATAGTTATATGTGAGAGAATGGGAAGCATAAGAAGAACATTGATTATTGTAAACTACTGTGACTAACTGGTAAAAATTCTCCGGTCGCTTTTCCGAACAGTCCAGCCTTTTCTATCGAAGAATTCTCCCCACTGCAGTGCGAGCTTCCTGGAAACACCAAGGAAATCCCTGAGTTCAGCTAGAGTGAATCCAGTTTCACCGAATGCTTCAATTACTTTCTCCTTAACAGATTCAGCCTGTTTCGCAGAGATAAGGATTCCCTTTGTTAATTCAAAGAATATCTCGCGTTCGATCAATGAATTGACCAGACCGTCATCACCTGAATCAGTAATTGAAAAACCCTGAATTCCTCCGGAATCCACTTTCCGAATTATCTGCTCCACCAGAGCGGCATATTCCGAAGGGATTCCCTCCGCCTGCGTAGACAGCGCAAACCATTCACTTCGACGTTCAATTCTTCCACTTTCGGTCAAATTCTCAACAACTGACCTGACAAACCATTGAGGATATCCGGACAGTATTCTGCCTGGAGCTGACAGATGTACACCGGGACTTACGGGACAGGTTTCATGATGCTCCTGAATACTGGAAAGAACCTTTTTTTCTGCTTCATCAGCAAGTTGCGAATTAACTGCTCTTTGAGTAGTTCCATCCTTCATCAATTCAGCAGTTCCCTGCTCCTGCAATTCAGCAAATACCACTTGAATCACTTCTGGAGTATTACCTGTCGCACCGGCAGCCTCACTTATGGAAACACCGTCGAATCCGGTCTGCTGCACCATCTCGGAAAGAACAGCGTAAATATCTCCGGACGCAAGTACTTCAAGGTGAGATATCCTTTCCCGGATATGCTTTTTCCTTACTTTTCCTGTTCCTGCTTCGAGAATGATTCCTCCGCCAATCGTAATCACCGGAGAGTAATTCCTGATGACGAATCTGTCACCTGGAAGAGCTACAACCTGAGATTCGAGCTGGAAATGCACAAATCCTGTTGATCCCGGATGCACCACATCGGTTTCCACAGGAACAGCTCGCGCCATGATCTCGGCAGTACCGGTATGCAGCCTTACTCTCTGATACCTCTTCAGAGGCTTTGCTGATTTCAGCAATGTCAATCTTGTATCAAGACTGTTCTTTACCTGAAGAAAACCCGGTTCTGCAACGCAGGAACCATATGACACATCTTCCCGCTGAAGACCAACCAGATTCAGAGCGATCCTGTCACCTGCTGATCCGGACTGCACTTCTTTATTTGCGTTCACCCTTAATTCGCGTACGCGATATGTATTGCCTCCGGGTTGAAGTTCCAGTTTATCTCCAATTTTAACACTGCCCGAAACTGCTGTGCCTCCTATGATCGTGCCAAATCCTTCAAGGATGAAAACCCTGTCAATGTCCAGTCTGAATTTCGTTCCTGTCTGTCGCTGACCGATCTCCTCTTTCATCTGTATCAGTGCTTCCCTGATGTCTTCCATCCCCTTGCCGGTTTCTGAGGATACTCTGATGACGCCTGTTCCCTCAAAAGGAGTATTCTGAAGAAAATCAACGATATCAGCTTCAGCCAGATCCTGCATTTCCGGACTCACGAGATCACATTTTGTCAGCGCAACAATTCCCTTATTAACTCCGAGAAGTCTGAGAATGTCAAGATGTTCGGCTGTCTGAGGCATTACACCCTCATCCGCTGCCACAACAAGCAGAAAACAATCAACTGTTGCAACACCTGCTACCATTTGCCGAATGAATTTTTCATGTCCGGGAACATCAATGAAGGAAAGTACATCGCCATCAGGCATTGGCATGAAAACATATCCAAGCTCGATCGTTATTCCCCGTTCTTTCTCTTCTTTTAATCTGTCGGGATCTGTTCCGGTGAGATACTTCACCAGTGAACTCTTGCCATGATCAATATGACCGGCAGTACCGACGATTACGCCCATAGATCTTCCGCCAGCGTATTTACCAGAGCCGCGAGTATTTCGGCTTCACCCGGCTGTAATGTTCTCATATCGAATTTCAGGAGACCATCCTCGATCCGCGAGGCAACGGCAGGTGACCCAAGGCGCAATCTATGGGCAAGAAGCTCTGTATCAGGACACGAGACAGCAGCTCCCCATGAAGGAATGGCATGATCCGGAAGAGCGCCGCTGCCTACATAACTGTCTGTTTCGATGACAGTCACGGAGCAGGAGTTCGGAAGTTCAAGCATTGAAACGAATTCATCCGCAATCTTTTTCAGCTCACTTTTTTTAACAGCAAACATCCTGTAAAGGGGATGATTGGCAATAAGGTATTCCGGATCTTCTCTGAAAAGGACAAGAGCGGCCTCCAGCGCGGCTATTGTGAGTTTCCCAACTCTCAATGCTCTGGCCAGGGGATGCTTCTTTATCATATCGATGTACTTCTTCTGTCCCGATATAATCCCGGACTGCGGGCCTCCTATCAGTTTATCACCGGAGCTTGTAACAACCGCTGCGCCGGTTTCGATACTGCTTCGCACCGTAGGTTCCGACGGAAGTCCGAAATGCTTCAAATCAACGTATGAACCAGCTCCAAGATCGTCCACTACAGGGATATCAGACTCTCTTCCGAGTTTGACAAGGTCCTCCAGTGGAACTTCACCGGAGAATCCCCTGATCCTGTAATTCGAAGGATGAACACGAAGTATCACCGCTGTATTCTCATTGACAGCTTCGCGATAATCTTTGAGATGCGTTCTGTTCGTGCAGCCAATTTCCCGCATATGGGCGCCACTCTGTTTCATGACTTCAGGTATCCGGAAAGATCCCCCGATCTCAACAAGCTGCCCCCTGGAAACTATTACCTCTCTGCCCCGCGCCAGAGCGGAAAGAACCAGTAGTGTAGCGCCTGCATTGTTGTTGGCAATTGTAGCCGCTTCTGACCCTGTCAGTTCGCAGATCAGTTTCTCTGTATGAATATCGCGATGTCCTCTTCTGCCGGTTTCTTCGTCCCATTGAAGCACACTGTAACCTTTCGCTACTCTGTATACTGCCTCAATCGACCGCTCAGGGAGACATGCTCTTCCAATGGCGGTATGCAGAATTACACCTGTAGCATTGATAATATTTTTCATGCTCGAATCGGTAAGGCTTCTGTGCTCACTGACCAGATGTTTTTTCAACTCTTCAGTTGAAGAGGGGACGCCTCCATCGAGAATCCTTTCTCGCTCAGCTTCCAGTGTCTTCCGACAGGCTTCACGAACAGCAGCAGGGGCAGCATCTGGAATTTCACTCCGAAGCTCTTCTGCAAGTTCGTGAACAGCGGGTAACTCTCTCAATCTGCTGTTGATCTCGTTTTCCTTCACACTCTGAACTCCTGCCCGTGCTGGTATGATTTTGCCCCTATCATGCGAATGGAGTTCTTTGGACAGGTAGAAACACAAATACCGCAGCCGACGCACTTCTCACTGTCGACTTCATGCTTTTCCTTCAGCTCTCCATGAATCGCGTCTACAGGACATGCCTTTGTGCACAGCGTACATCCGATACAGCTTCCGTCGATATACGCCTTCGGTCTGGCGGGAGCGGTATCAAGAATCGCACCGGTTGGACATACCGTAGCACACACCCCGCAATTGATACATTTGTCGGGATCGATTTCCGCCAGAAAATCCTCAACGGTAATAGCTTCAACCGGACAGATTTTTATGCATTTCCTGCATCCGATACAGGCCATTGTACATGCTTTTCTCGCAATAGCACCTTTATCAAGACTTGCACAGGCAACAACAACTTCCCTGTTCACAGGCCATAGTTCAATAATATCCTTCGGACAGATTTCTACGCACTTACCGCACCCGGTACACGCGTTCTTGTCCACTATCGGGATACCATTCTCACCAATCACTATAGCATCAAAAAGGCAGACTTCAACGCAGTCGCCAAATCCAAGGCATCCGTAAGAACAGGTTTTCTGACCGCCCATTATCAGGGTAGCGGATACGCAGTCAGGGGGACCGTGATATTCGAATTCATCTCTGGCTGAGTGTCCGCCGTTGCAGTGAACCAGAGCCACCAGTTTCGCACTGTCAGATAACTCCACTCCAACAGCTTCAGCTATTTTAGCATTTATGGATTCACTCGCTGCAACGCATCCTCCGGGTGGTGCAATACCCTTGGCTACCGCTTCCGCGAATTGATTACAACCCGGATAAGCACACCCTCCACAATTAACGCCGGGCAAAAGAGCACTGATCTTTTCTACCAGCGGATCCTTCGGGACAGCAAGTTTAAATGCTGCGAATGCAAGACCGAGCCCCAGAAGAAGCCCCATTGCGCCAAGGACAATTATGGGATTCACGATTGCATCTCCAAGTGAATCCTGACTTACCAATACTTTAAGCAGAATCAGACCTGCATTCATGTCAGCCTCCCAGTCCGGCGAAACCAAGAAAGGCTATAGACATCACTCCCGCAATCAGAAAAGCCATCGGTTTCCCTCGCAATGCAGGGGGTACATTCGCCAGCTCAAGCCGTTGTCTTAAACCAGCCATGAGAATCAAGGCTAGCGTGAAACCTATTCCCGCAGCTATGGCATTCACCAGAGAATAACCCAGGCTGTACTTCTCATCGATATTCAGTACGGCCACTCCGAGGATAGCGCAATTCGTAGTTATCAGCGGCAGGAAAATACCAAGCGCCCTGTAAAGAGAGGGACTGAATTTCTGAAGAATCATCTCAACAAGCTGAACAAGCGAAGCTATTATCAGAATAAACGCGATGGTCCTGAGATATCCAAGATTCAAAGGAACGAGGAGCATGTTATAAACGGACCAGGAGCCAAGGGTCGCCAGAGTCATGACGAAGATAACCGCAGCTCCCATTCCAATCGCTGAATCAAGCTGTTTTGATACTCCGATGAACGGGCAAATCCCGAGGAACCTTGAAAGAACGAAGTTGTTCACAAATATAGCAGCAATAATAATCGCCATCATCCTGCCGAGGTCAAATCCCTGATTACCAGATGAAGGGGCCGCAAGCAGCATTGACAGAAGAGCTGATGCATTCATTATTGACGACCTCCTTTTCTGGTTTCAAGTATCTTGAAGAACCCCATGATGAAACTGAGAAGTATGAAAGCTCCTGGAGCCAGTATCGCTATAAGTAATGGCTGGTTCCGGAATGCAGAACCAAGAACGTCTATATTCAACCATGTTCCATTACCAAGAAGCTCTCTGAAAGTCGCGAGAACAACCATTGCCATGGTGAAGCCGACACCCATCCCGATTCCATCGGCGATCGAACTGAGCACAGGATGCCTGTTGGCAAAACCCTCCGCTCTGCCGAGAATAATACAGTTCACAACGATAAGCGGTATGAAAATTCCGAGACTTTTATGCAGGTCAGGGAGATATGCGTGCATAACCATATCAACCAATGTTACAAAAGTCGCGATAATCACGATATAGCATGGAATCCTGACCTTCGACGGAATCAGATTGCGGAAAAGTGAGACCAGAAAATTCGAAGCGATCAGCACAAATGTTGCAGCAGCACCCATGCCAAGCGCGTTCTCAACAGAAGTAGTCACGGCAAGGAAAGGACACATTCCCAGAGCGAGTTTGAAAACAGGGTTCTCCCTGTAAATCCCATTGGTGAGATCCTTCATCAGGCTCATTCCGCACCTCCTTCCGCAGGTTCTTCATCCAGTGCAATATCATCGTAGAACAATCCGGCTTCACCTATATCCTCAAGTCCTTGTCGGACTGAATTAACAACTGCTCTGGAAGTGATTGTACATCCGGTCATAGCATCAATTGTCCCGCCATCCTTCGAAAGAAGACACTCCGGACCTGTCATTCCGATCAGATGCTCAATCAGTTTGGAGGGTATGACGATATTCGCCCCGAGACCGGGGGTTTCCTGCTGGTTTAGAATTATTGTACCGGCTACTCTTCCATCCATTCGAATTGCCACCATCGTCTGTAATGTGCTTGAATAACCCTTCCCGTAGGCTATGAATACGTAACCGATTCTTGATGTATCAGGAGGCACGTATACTTTTACGACCTGCAGCAGCTCATCGCATGAGGAATAGGGATTTTCGAGATTGCTTATTGAAAGAGAATCAAAAGCCAGGCTGTCATCGGGCATGAGGATTGCGGCTACTTCGGACATGGCGTTCTGTTTCTCGAGTTCCTGCTGTATTTCGATTATTGGTGCGGTACGGCTGTTCACAATTCCAAGAGCCACCGCGGCAATAAGAGCTACAAGCATCAGCACAAGACCCAGTTTAAGCATTTCAATCATTCTCTTTCACCTCCCCGAAAATCTTTGGCCTGGTAAATCGATCAATCAGAGGAGTCACAAGATTCATAAGGAGTATTGAGTATGAACATCCCTCCGGATATCCGCCCCATCTCCTGATAACCATTGTTAACAGTCCCGCTCCAACTCCGAATATGATCCTTCCTTTTGGTGTCACAGGGGTTGTCACCATATCCGAAACCATGAAAAATCCCCCCAGGATAACTCCACCTGCGAGAACATGGAAAAGAGGATCACCGTTAAACCACCCGCTGCCTCCGAATACCCAGGCAAAAAGAGCCACAGTTCCCAGATAACTCAGAGGAAGCCTGATTTCAAGAACACCTCTGATAATAAGGAACAGCGCTCCGGCAAGAAGAAGCAGAACAGAGGTTTCACCAATGCATCCCCCTCTCCTTCCAACAAGGAGATTAAGATAGGTGGATTTCTGCGACAATGCGTGACGTATGCTGGACGCTCTTGCTTCAAGTTCAACAGCTTCTGCATGGTTGCCCTCTTCATTTGCAAGATCAGCGCTTTTGTCCAGATCAAAACTCTGTTTCAGAACGTTCAGAGGAGTAGCTCCGGAAATCGCATCAGCATTCGGCATTTCCAGTAATTCTTCCTGCACGATTCCGTTTGTCTCCCAGGGATTATTCTGTTCGTTTCTCCACTCTTCAGGTGCTGTCCATCCGGCGGTCATCAGAATTGGAAAACTTGCCATCAGAAAAGCACGACCAAGAAGAGCGGGATTCACGATATTATGCCCAAGGCCTCCGAAAGCCTGCTTGGCAACAACAATCGCAAAGGCAGATCCCAGAACCGGCAGCCACCATGGAACACCTGGTGGTACATTGTACGCCAGAAGAATACCGGTTACAATGGCGCTGCCATCGAACGCAAAGCTGACAGGCCTCTTCATGAACTTCAGACACAGATACTCCGCCAGCACAGCTGTTGCCACACTCAAAGCAACAAGCAGCAGTGCCCCCGGCCCGAAGAACCAGGTCGCGGCTGCCAGCGCAGGAAGCAGGGCTATAATCACATCGAACATGATCTTCCTTGTATTCTGGTGCGTGCCAACATGGGGTGACATTGCAAGTTCAAATCGTTTGTGTTCCATTTATGCCCCCTCTCCCTGGCCGGATCGTATAGCGTCCTGAGCCTTCTTGATATAATGAACGAGGTATCTTCCTGCCGGACATACATAACTGCACGATCCACATGCCATGCAGTTCAATGCACCGTATTCCTTTGCCATTCCCCATCGGTCGTTCTCAGCTGCTGTGGCAATCATGCTGGGAACGAGCTTAAGAGGACAGATGTCCACACATTTGCCGCATCTGATACAAGGACCCTCCGCTATATCTCTGACCTCCTGAGGGGATAGAGCAAGAACACCACTTGTGCCCTTGGTCACCGGAACACCATCGGTGTAAAGAGCAATACCCATCATCGGTCCACCGCTGATCAATCTCTCAACATCACCGGAATATCCGCCTGATTCTTCTATGAGATCAGTGAACAGTGTTCCAATACAGGCATCATAGTTGCATGGAGAGGAGACCCCTTTACCTGTTACTGTAATTATCCTTCTGATCGAAGGTTCACCATCTCGAACAGCACCGGCAACCGCGGCTGCAGTTGCGACATTCTGAACAACGACTCCAATATCCAGAGGAAGCCCTCCGGCGGGAACTTCCCTGCCGGTTGCGGCATCAATGAGCTGCTTCTCCGCTCCCTGCGGATATTTAACCTTCAAAGGCAGAACACTGATACCTTTTTTCTCCATGACATCAATTGCCTTCGGCTTATTGACTTCAATTCCGATTACACATCGCTGAACACCCAGAGTGTATGCAAGTATCTCCATACCCAGAATGATATCGTCCGGTCTTTCCAGCATAAGCCGGTCATCAGCCGTAAGATATGGTTCACATTCCACTCCGTTTATCAGCAGAGTATCAATCTTCTTATCGGGAGGAGGGGAAAGCTTCACATAGGTGGGGAAACATGCGCCACCCATTCCTGAAATACCAGCCTGTTTGACTCTTTCGATAATCTCGGCTGGCGAGTGATCGTGAAAATCATCCCATTTCTCGAAAATCTGACCACCCTCTTCGGATTCAGTCTCGATTACTACAACAGGACCGCTCCTCCTGTGAGGCATTGGATAATCCTCAATACCTGTTACCGTTCCGTTAACAGAGGAATGGGTCGGCAAACTGATGAAACCGTTCTGAGCGCCGATCTCCTGTCCCCTGATTACGATATCACCCTTTTTAACAACAGGTTTTGATGGAGCGCCAAGATGCTGACATAAAGGTATCCTGACAATATCGGGAGCAGGAATTTTCCTGATCGATTCGCCGGATGATAGTCCTTTGTTCCCTGGAGGATGAGTACCTCCGCTGAATGTTCTTGCTCTGCTCATACGCCTCCCCTGTGTGCTGCATTGCGTATTGCTGTTAAATAATCTTTAATAAAACTAATCTTTCAGAAGTCTGTCCAGTTCTTCCTTGAACTGAGACACATCCTTGAACTGTCTGTAAACACTTGCGAATCGAACATATGCTACCTGATCAACTTCCTGCAGGAACTCCATAGCACATTCACCAATGAATTTGCCCGTAACTTCATCCGGAAATTCCTCAGTTACTTTCGCGATTATCCTGTCTACCAGATCCTGTAAATCCTCTGCAGCTACAGGTCTCTTTTCACATGCCCTTTCAATACCTTTTTCAAGTTTATGACGATCAAAAGGCTCTCTCCGACCATCGTTCTTGACAACAACAGGAAATGATCTTTCAATGTACTCGTAAGTAGTGAACCTGTATCCGCACTCAGAACACTCGCGTCTTCTGCGTGTGGCTTCACCATCCCTTACTGCGCGGGAATCAATGACTCTGTCGTCAATGCTTGAACAACGGGGGCATTTCATCTTTCAGCTCCGTACAGGATTACATTAAAGTCAGGTTATCTCTATTTTTGAATTACACAAGTCAGCAGAATCATAGTAAATATCCTTGACGAAGAACACCGTTTACAATAGAATCAGCGGGCTTCGATGGTGGGAGTAGTTCAGTTGGTAGAGCCCCTGATTGTGGATCAGGTGGTCGCCGGTTCAAGTCCGGTCTCCCACCCCACAATGCGCTCCTAGCTCAATTGGCAGAGCAACGGACTCTTAATCCGTAGGTTCCGGGTTCGATTCCCGGGGGGCGTACCAAATGCCGTGGGGCACACAAATGCCCCGCGGATGCACATATCCGTTACGGTGCGCCCGTAGCTCAGCTGGATAGAGCAGCGGACTTCTAATCCGCAGGCCACAGGTTCGAATCCTGTCGGGCGTACCAAA
>JAIOQY010000060.1 GCA_021108435.1 Candidatus Aegiribacteria sp. | reverse complement strand
GCCAGCCACTTAGTGCCACCCACCAATAGCCACTTAGTGCCACCCACCAATAAAACGACAAAAGTTAATGCCTCCTTCTAGGGGGCTTTTGCTTTTGTGTTGAAGTTCACGATTCGGACCTTTGATCGAAGATCAAAACGGTGGGTTTACACTGAGCGAGCAAAGCGAGTCGAAATGAAACCGAAGGTTCTCCGAAGGAAATCCCTGCCTGGCAGCCATACAAGCAAATGCACCCTTCAATGAACTATTGAATATTTCTATTCTTGCTCATTCTGCAACCACAAAGTAGAATAAGGATAGAATCATACATTACTAGGAGGTGATTGATATGAGAATTGTATTCATCAGTTCATTCTTCTTACTATTTTCGGCAGTGAACGCTTCCGGGGATATTGTATATTGTTTTTCAGCACCAGGCGATAATGTAATAGGACTTGGAAGCAGCATTGATAGAGTATGGGCGATCGATGATGGTACGCTGCAGATCTACGAACTGGACTACAATGGCAGCATTCTTAACCAATTCCCGGTTATAGGAACTGCCACACCAACTGGCCTGGCCTGGGGGGATAGTGTTTTATATTATGCAGATGGGGGAACAGCTATTCTTCATGCCATGTCTGACGATGGTTCCTACCTTGGTTCTTACGATTTCTCCGATTCAGGGATATCATCTATCAGAGGGCTCGGCTTTAACAACAATATTGCACCGTACCTTCCTGAAGCACTCCTGATCACTGATGATGTCGCAGATGCTGCATTTGCGGCCTATCCTCCCCTTGTCTTTGATCAAATGGAACTGATTGCTGATCTGTCCGAAGCACCAGATATCTTCTATGATGCTGCGATCTCGCTGGGTTACGGTTCGATTTGGATTGCATGTGGTGATCTCTACGATAATGTTCAGGCTTTCAACTTGGGCGGATTCACTTATAACTGGCATTTCTACGATATCAACAATGTTGTTGGAATTGCTGATTACCTTGAAATGCCAACAGATGAATTTCTATGGTTGAGTGATCCTGATACAGATCTGATTTCACTTGTATACTATGGCATGAGTATTGAGGAATCATCAGGTTCGTTTTCTAACCTGAAACTTGAAGCCTCACCCAATCCGTTTTCAATTTCAGTGACAGTCTCAGTTCCAGGCTTAATAGACACTACATCTAATCTCCAGATTTTTGATCTTTCCGGAAGACTGGTCACCGAGATAGAGCCTATTTATGACAGCGGAGAAGCAATCTATCAATGGAATGGGAGATCGACATCTGGTGCAGAGCTTCCTGATGGTATCTATTCTGCAAGATTATCTTCGGGTGATATCTCATCTGTAGTGATGCTGCTAAAACTGTAGAATAGTTCCAAATACTACTCGGCATTAATACCAAGAGTACAGAGAGTATCTTTATTCATTTAAGTAGTTTCAGAGATTCGCTAAAAATGCATAATGCTCGCTGAAACATCACAGTAGGCCAGTCACCTACAAATATGGCCTATTTATTTTACTATTTCGCATAACCAACCGCAAAAAGTGTTCCAACTCTCAGACAGGTGGCTGGCTATTTGACTGTGCAATATTCTTGGGATATGCTTAACCTGTAAGTTAAAGAGCTAACCGAAAAAGGATGAATGGATGCTGATCTATATGTTCAGAAGAATTAAAATTAAGAGCATTCTATTTGGTTTGTCTGCGCTTCTAGTCTTTTTTGGATGCGGTGGACCCGATTGGGAATACTTTACCAGGGAGTATTTCACAGTACTGCCATTCGATATTCTGGCAGTATTTGATCAGAATGTTTACGAGAACGAATTAAGTGCCATGCCTTATGTTCATTCCGGTGATGGCTTTTATCTTATCGAATCCCCCGCTCATCTGGATTCGGTTTTCGAGTACATTGATTACTGGTATGATTGGGTGCCTCGACTTGATACACTTTTCCCTGAGGATGGGTATCTTGTAATGCTCGACTATTTCTATCCTTGTGGGACCCAGTTGCTTGATTACAGTTATAACTTCAATATGGACTCGTTAAAAATTACTATTGAGCTAAGAGAGGATCTGGAGTATCCTCATATGAAGTGCACAGATTGCTGGTTTGCGATAGGAGTAACGAGCCAATAAGATTTATCCTATCTATCTCAGGATTCATTGAGATTTTTTCTCCTTAAGTCGAAGCTTTCAGACAGTAATAGTAAAGCAGTATTGCCAGTCAGGTGTATTATTTTCTGGGAAGCTTATGT
>JAIOQY010000059.1 GCA_021108435.1 Candidatus Aegiribacteria sp. | reverse complement strand
TAAGCCATATGTTATGAAAGAACTTCAAAAGATTATTCGAGAAGCTCTTGAGGGCAAATCGCAGTGAAGTTCCGGGGAGATTTCCAGGCAAGGATTATTCGGGAAAGGTGACTCCTGACAGAATTTCCATTGCCGGTTCCAGTTCTTCGTCTGATAGGCAACCGAAACTGATCCTCAAGTGTCCTTCTCCAGACGGTCCGAATGCCGAGCCTGGAATGGTACCTAAGCCATACTCATCCAGAATGTGCATGGCAGCTTCCTGTGAAGTCATTCCGCTTTCATATGAGGCAAGCGTGAAGAAGGCTCCGCCCGCTTCCCTCCATGAAAGGAATCTATTCCCGCTTAAAGCTTCCCTGCAGAGTACAAGTCTGCGTTTTACACCTTCAGACATTTTCAATATCCAGTCTTCTTCCATAAGTGCTGTTTCAAGCAGGAACTGTGAAGGAGAAGGTGGACATATAACCACGGAATCCTGGACCTTGAGCGCCTGCTTCAGTAGATCAGCAGCACCGAATAAATATCCAATTCTCCATCCCGGCATACCGAGGCTCTTTGAAAAACTGCCGATAGTCATCACATGTCGTGGACGCTTTTCCTGCCAGGGATGCCATTTATCGCCAGTGAACACAAACCGTTCATAAGTTTCATCGAGGATCAGGAACGTACCTGAATTCTCGGTCATTTCCACTATCCTCTTCATATTACTGTCACAGATAACTTTTCCGGTGGGATTACCGGGATTGACGAGGGCAAGAGCGGAAACCTTCTGGAGGACTCTATCGAGTTCATCCATAGGTATTTTCCAATCATCATCTTCCTCGATCATTGGAATTGTATAAAGATCAAGATCACTGAATTTGATAGCAAATACATGATCGAAATAGTACGGTTCCAGAACTGCAACAGTATCTCCCGCCGATGTTGCGGTCAGAAGAGCACTTAGAAACGCCTGGCTTGCTCCGCATGTTAGATGCAGTTCGCCTGCTGGATCCAGATCGATTGATCTTCGCTTTCTGAAATCCTCGGTTACCGCAGACCTTGCCGATGGGTAGCCAGGATCCGGGCTGTACCTGTGAAGAGATGGATCATTCAAGTTATCAGCCAGTTTTTCAAGAGAAGGAACCGGAGGTGGGTACCATGGTACAGCCTGAGCCATGCTGTAGATCACATTTCCCTCTGATCGCAGATGCGCTATCCTGCGCATTATTGCGGATATAGGCGGCATTTTGATAGAAGTCATTCTATCCGATGGAAGGAAACGGTTCATCTGTATCTCTTTCCTATGGTATATTGCAGCATTGACAGATTCAATTATACCAGGGTATCCATGAAGAAAAAACCAGGGGAGGTTTTCTTGAGAGTTCTGGTAACTGTTAACTGCTATGGAGTTGATGCTTCTGCTGCTGGCGGCATTGCTCTGGCCAGAATGATGAATGAACTCGGTCACACAGTACTTCTTCAGGCTGCACCTGGTGGTCCGGTTGAGAAAACCGCGGGTGAGCAGGGACTTGATGTCTCAGGTCTTTGTCTTCAGAAATCAGCAATAGTCACAGGCTTATTGCCTTTTAAAAAGCTCGTTAAGAAATTTGTTCCTGACGTTATCTGTACCACAAGAGCTGATGGCCAGACTGCATGTGCCCTTGCAGCCAGTGATATTCCTCTGGTCAGAATAAGATGTGACATCAGAAAGCCGCGTACTGGTAGACTCTGGAGAATCATTGACAGCAGAACTGATCTGGTGGTTTTTCCATCCCGTTTCATGGTTGAAAGAGGGTATGCAGGAGAACGGGAGGGAGCAATTACAGTTATTTCTCATCCTGTCGATACCGAAATGTTTTCAACTGTGAAACATATGGAAACGCTTCCCCGCCAGCTAATCTCAATTGGAAGATTAAGCCCCATGAAAGGCCATAGAACACTGATTCGTGCACTTGCACTGCTGCCTGAGGATGTATGCGCTACTATTATAGGGCCTCCATCTCAGCAATCTCCGGAAGAACTGCTTGCTTTCGCCGGAGATCTGGGTGTGCGGAACAGGTTGAACCTGCCTGGAAGGATAGACAATATCCGGGAAATCCTCTCAAATGGTGGTATTGGTGTTGTAACCAGCCTTGGAAGTGAAGTAGTATCACGAGCTGGAATGGAAATAATGAGCACTGGTCTGCCGCTGCTTGCCGCAGCGACAAACGGTCTTCTTGATCTGGTTAATGATGGTGAAACCGGGCTTTTTCATTCTCCGGGTAATCACAGACAGCTTGCCGCACAGGCTGGTTTCCTGCTTGATAATCCCGATATGGCACTGAGGATGGGCAGAAGAGCCAGGAACACATGTGTATCCGGATTCAGCTATCCGGTTATTGGAAAAATATGGGAGAAAGCCCTGCAGACACTTTCCGGGAAGGAACATCTTTCCGATCTGCGGGTACCTTAATTAAAAAGGAAGCGAGCATATATGACAGTAATATTTCTTATTCTAAGCCTTCTTCTTACTGATTCTGATTCGACTGAAGTTGTCTCAATCGATGAATATCTTCCCAGGTATGTGGAAAATGGAGCTTTCGGTCCGGGAGAAAGGCTTGAATTCAGTGTAGAATATGGCATACTCAAAGCTGGAACTGCAGTTCTGGCTGTAACAGGCCCAGAGCAGTACAATGGATTACTGGCTTATAGAATATCCGCGACAGCTCAATCCAATCCTGCGTTCAGCACTTTCTTCGAAGTTAATGATTTAAATGAGGCTTATCTTGATATTGTCCAATTCCATACATTGAGATTTTATAAGAACCTTCATGAAGGGGATTTCAGATATCAGGAAGAAGTCCTGTTCGATCAGGATGCTGGAATGGTCTACTACCCTGAAGAAACAGATTCCTCACTTATGGAAATGGAAATTCCGGCCCATGCGCTTGACGTTCTGAGCTGCCTCTACTTCGTGCGAACTCTTCCGCTCGAAGTTGGAAACACATACTATATAGACAGCCATATCGATAACGACAATTATCCTTTAAAAATAGTCGTGTATGAGCATGATCATATCAGGGTTCCTGCCGGTGAGTTCGACTGCATCATGGTTCAGCCTGAACTTCGCTCGCAGGGAATATTTGATCAGCAGGGGGAAATCTGGGTATGGCTAACTGATGATGAACGTCATATGCCTGTACTCATGCGAAGCGCTATTGTTATTGGAGAAATCGTATGTGTTCTCGAGGATTACACCATTGGGACTCCAATTGAGGTAGAAAATCCTGGTTTTTCCGTATATTCTCCGGAGATTGAGTAACCTCTTTGAGCGAATTGATAAAACTGGTTGATAACGGGGTCAGAATTCTTCGAAAAAACGGGATACGATTGGAAAGTCGAAAGGATCTGGTCAATGGAATCCAGATCAGGTTTGCCGATGGTTCTGGCAGCTGCGGATTCAACTTCTATTATTCAAAGAAAAATGGGTTTACGGTAATTCCAGCCGGTGGTGACATAGTTCTCATTAAGAGAATTGAGGATCTGCTATTAAATGATGAAACCCAGCAAGCGGATGAAACATGGATAGGTACCGATGAGGCTGGAAAAGGTGATTACATGGGACCGCTGACAGTAGCGGCGGTGTATGCTGATGCCGATCTTGCAGCTGACTTAAAGAAGATTGGTGTTACTGATTCAAAAAAACTCAGTGATAAAGTTATAAGGAAATACGCTGGAGAAATACGTAGTATTGCACCGAAAATCTCAACTGTTATCTCAGTAAATCCGACCGAATACAACAGAAGATTCATTCAACTGAAAGTATCCGGAAAGAACAGTCTTGATCTCCTGGCTGAATGCCACGCGGAAGCGATATCCCGCCTGTTGAAGCATGTTCGGAAGCCAACAAGAATTATTATCGATAAATTCTGTCCTGAAAAGAGAATCAGGTATCTGCTACCCTCTGGCGATTACAAACTGGACCTTCGTATAGGGGGAGAATCCGATACGGCAGTCGCAGCTGCCTCAATTCTTGCGAGAGATGCGTATCTTAATGGTCTGGAAGTAATTGCGGATCGATATAAGATCAGAGCTATTCCAGGTGCCGGGAAGGAAACTGACTCAGTCTGCAGAGAATTCGTTAAGAAGTACGGATCAGATGTTCTGGACAGTATAGCGAAGGTGCATTTTAGAAATACAATGAAGATCAACTCGCTTTTTCCTGATTGAGCAAATACCACAGTTCTATATTCATGTACTGCATTCATTCACTGAGCGAATGAACCACTGGTAATTCATTAATGCAGATAGTATTGTTTCTTATTGTGATGCATGATGTATCATATAAGCAGGAGGAGGCTGCTATGAGGGGTGTATTAATTGTTACTCTCATTTTTTCTGTTCTGGCTGCCGCTGGTGAAGTCAACGTTTTGTCAAGTTTCAGCAGTCCTGATCAGTACACGAACGGGCTTGCCTGGGACGGAACGAACCTCTGGCTTCTTGGCGGATTCTACGATGGTTTCTATGAAATTACAACCGGTGGAGTAATATTAAGCCAGTTCAAGCCCAGTGAACCGGGCGGTAAGAACGGATGCGGCGCAACTTTCGATGGGACAAACTTATGGGGAATGTTCCTTCTTAGTACCGGATCTCCTGGAGACGTATATGAATACACTACTTCCGGTACGTATGTTTCTACTTTCACCTGTCCGGGCACATACGATATCGGGCTGACCTGGGACGGAAGTAACCTGTGGATGTCATGCCGTGGTAATCAGACGATCTACGAGATAAGTACAGGTGGTTCAGTTCTGAGTTCTTTCGCGGTTCCGTATTCAGGACTTGGAGATATGGCGTATGATGGAACCAACCTATATTTCACCACCGGAAACAACAGAACTATTGTTGAAGTAACAACGAACGGTACTGTTGTCGATACTTATGATCTGAGTGGGATATCAGGCAGTATCAATGCGATGGCTCTTGTGTATGACGGGAATAACTTCTGGGTATCAGACCAGACATCTGATATCATTTATGAGGTGGAACTGGCTACTGTGGCCCTGGATCAGTTTACTTTCGGGCATATCAAGACCCTTTTCCTGGAGTAGATCGGCGAGCCTGATTTTCTTCTTGACATTAACTTGAACGTGTCTTATTTGTTACCCTTGTGTATGAAGCGGGGGGTCTTTAACATTAACAACTCTAGAAAAATCTATTTGAAAACTGAAAGGAGCTAATATGAGATATTTCATTACAGGAATTCTTATGGCTTTCCTTCTTGTTCTTGCAGCTGGCTGTGGTGAAACGCCTGCTGATGACGCAACCGAAACTCCTGAAGCAACCGAAGAAACCACTGAAGTAGTAGAGGAAACCCCTGAAGTAGTAGAAGAAACCACTGAAGAAGGTTTAGAAGAGGCTGAAGAAGGCCTTGAAGAAGCTGTAGAAGAAGTTGAAGAAGCTGTAGAAGAAGTTGAAGAAGCTGTAGAAGAAGTTATTGAAGACGCCGGGGAAGTTATTGAAGGTGTCGAAGGAATAACTGAGTAAGCTTTATCTATTCAGAGAGAGATGGCGATGCATTGCATCGCCATCTTCATTTCAAGAACTTTATTATATCATCCAATCCGTTGGATAACAGTTGTATTGATCCATTACTGAACCAGTGTTCAGGTAGAAGACCTATGTAGGGATACCTGGTGAATCTCTTCCCAATAAGAATAATCGTCCTTCGCTGTTCTTCATTTCTGATGAGTCTTCCAGCTGCCTGAATTACTCTCACAATGCCCGGAATTGCCCATGTATGAAGAAAACCATTTCTATTTCGGATTGAATAGCTTTCGGAAAGCAGTTTCAGACGAAGGTTCATTCCCGGAAGTGATGGTCCCACAATTACAGCTCCTCTGATGGTTTCTGATCGCAGATCAATTCCCTCGGCGAAAATCCCACCCGAGACCGTAAGGACAAGATGGGAACCTGATTCTATTTGAGAGATGAAGGATGTTCTCTCTTCACGGTTCATTCCGGGAGTCTGGATCAGAAGTGGCAAGGAGCTTTCATCAAGAAATCCTCTGATCAGATCCATATATACATAAGATGGGAAGAAGACGAGCCATGTTCCGGGTATGCTTGAATAGATATTCCTCAATTTCTCAGCGAGAAGTGTTACTGACAACGTTCTGCTTTTATATCTTGTATCTATGCTCGGATCAATCCAGACACCGAGATTCTCTTCCGGAAACGGGTAAGAGATGCTTCTATTTCTGGTTTCCGGTTCTTGAGGGAATCCAAGCAAATCCCTGAAATGGTTAAATGGCGTGAGTGTCGCGGAGAACGCAATGGAACTGTGGCAGGCCTGAAGTCTTTCATTCAGGAATTCGGAAGGATCTGTGCAGAACCATTGCAGAACTCTGTCATTATTTTTCGCACGGAAGAGCAGATGAAACCTGCTGTCATAGGAGTCAGATATTTTCGAGAAATCCAGGATCGATCTGAACATCAGTCTGAGTTCTTCTGGAGCGTCTCTCAGCTCAATGAAATGATTCATCCATTGTTCAATATGCAGTTCGAGTTGTGTATCCGGCGGGAGTTCATATTCCTGTCCATTATTCTCGTTCAGAAGATTATTAAATTCCCGGAATTTTTCTTCCCAGGGGTCAAGCAGTTTCCTTCTGTACTGCGGACATTCATGGTCATCAAGAAGTAGTTCAACCCAGGATAGCCTTATTTCAGGGGAATAGTAATCCCTTGCTCTGGACGGCAGGTTTGCCGCTTCATCGATCAGGAGAGAGCATGAAGCTGAAGTGGATTTCTCCAGAAAGAATCGCTTGAGATAGACATGCGGATCAAAAACGTAGTTGTAATCACATGTTACAACATCACATCTTGTTGAAATAATCAGTTGCAGTTCAAACGGGCAGACACCAGCGCTCTCAGCCATTTCCACCAGACTGTCCGGACCTATTACCTTCCGGTTCAGGAGATTTCGTATCACACCTGATTCTCTCACTTTTTTTCCGAATTCTGAGGCAAAAGGGCAATCATCAGGCAGGCAGGATGATCTTCCTCTCAGGCATACTTTCTCTCTTGCCGTTATGAATACTGCTCGAAGCGGAAGCCCCCCGCTGATGATCAGCCTGAGAGTTTCATCAACAATTTGCTTGTGAGTGTTTTTTGCAGTCAGAAAGAACAGTGTTAATCTTCGCGGGAGTATTTCCTGAAGAGCTCCGAACAGAACTGCAGCTGTTTTTCCGGTGCCCGTCGGAGCTTGAATCATCAGGCAGGCCTGATCGGTTATAGCTGTTTTTACATCATCGATAATTTCCTGCTGACCGGACCGGAGGGAACCGTAGGGGAAACTGAAATTTTCAAGAGCGGAAACCTGTTTCCTCTTTTGAGCGTCCTCTTCATTCAGATAATCAGCAATATTCTCGAGATGTTTGAGCCAGGCTTCTTCAACCCTCATTCCAAACACATCTAACGGGAAATCATATCTCTCTGGCGTTTTAGTTTTTATTACAAGGTAGACAAGACTGGCCTGAATTGATTCCGGGGATATATGTCGCTCACCGGCAAGCGCTTTTGCATAGAAACATAGCTGCAGCACATGTCTGATCCTACTGTCAGCAGGATCTTCAAAATCCGGCTGAAAAGGAATCGTTTTCACTTCGAGAACAGTGAAATTCCCATCCGATTCAAGTAGCAGATCCAGTCTGCCTCTTATATGGAAATTTATCCCATGGATTTTCAGTTTCAGTTCAACAGGAATTTCCTTTTTCCAGCCCTTTTTTTCCATCTTCTTCTGAAATGCAAAATGAGCCTTCTGTCTTCTACGAACATTCAGCGGGTGTTCGGGCGGAACCAGAGTATCGGGGAACCTTATAAGATCTATCAGGTTTCCGATACCAGTGGTGAGCGTTCTTGAAACGGGATCATAGCCGGTAATCATGTGTTTAGTATACAAAAAATATCCCGCCCCGGAGAGTCCGGAGCGGGATCATTATCAGCTATGAAGAAAACTACTTAATAAGAACAATCTTGAGAGTTCCGGTATTTCCGTCTCCCGTAACATATCTTGCGAGATAGATACCCGCCGGAGCAAGATTATCACCGAAGCATCCATTCCAGACGATTTCATGGGCTCCAGCTGCAAGTTCATCATTGTGAATGGTTTCAACCGTACGACCGGACAGGTCGTATATGGTTAACTCAAAGTTTTCTGCAATGTCAAGTGAAACAGGGAAAAGAATCATGCCGGTACTCGGATTTGGGAATGGGGTGCCTACGCTGATCTCGACAGCTCCTTTCTGTTCTGCAATTCCGACACCGTTGATTAGACCATATTCCGGCAGAGCGTTATGAGCGGTAACCATCCAGTCCAGCTGTGTTGCTGTGATAAGTGGTTCGAAGGTGAGTGTCACCTGCCCGTATGAGTTGGTAAGACCGGTTGCATAAAGGCTTTCATCCTCTTTACGAAGACAGACAAGCGCTCCTTCGGTTGCTCCCTCATCAGGCATCGAGACTATAAATACTGTTTCGGTAGAACCTTCAGGTAGAGTCAGCGGCGCATCAACGCTGAGTGGAACCGGTACCTTTGTTCTCATGTCCATCGTGGGATCACCAAAGACAAGGAACAGATCCCATTCATCCTCGGCATAAGATTCCCAGCTGCCGTAGGGATTGAACGGGGCGGAAACCTGCATCTCCAGTTTTCCATCCGTCATCATCTGTCCCGCGAGGTAACCTCCGGAAGAACTCGTATAAATGTATGGAGGTGAAACGAAATCATCGTTGAAACTTGCGTGACAGCCGTAAATCATGTAATCGTTGAAGTAGCTGTAAGATGCTCCACAGGCAGCGACAACCATTACTGCCCCGTTTTCAATTCTTGCCAGACACTCGGCAAAACATGTTTCATTATAGAATTTCCCGGTACTGCAATTGAAACTGAAGACCGTTGGAGTATTGTCCCCGTTTGTAAGGCTTGAGAAATCCGATATCTGGAATGAAGGAGTACTCCATCCTGTAACAGAGCCGTGTGACCTGTGCTGTACCATAAATACACCATTATTGAATACATCTATAACACCCGATGTTGATCCGGTGTAAGATATTTCAGCGGGTATTTCCTGTCCAGCAGACGGAAGATCATTACGGTAATAATACGGCGGAGAAACAGAGGTGTCTTTCAGATACATGCGGTGAGCTGTTTTTCCGAAAATGTCTTCGTAGGTATCATGAACAGCTTCGCATGTAAAAAGGAACCATCTGTTCGCGGTATTATCACCACCGGTTTCAAGTGCTCCTGCACATAATACGTTGTTCCAGAAATCCAGATTCATTACCGGATTGAACTGCCATCTAAGCTGCTTCTCCTGTACATTCGGATAGTAATCCGTCGGCGTGGCAAACCTGCCGTGGAAAATATCCGCCATGTAATCGTGACCATCTACACAGGCGTAGCGATTATCACTCCAGATACCTGTAGGAGCGTAGTATGCAGTGAGTTCCGGCCCGTCTCCGATTGTAAGAATAAACGAGGGAGGAAGCTCCCATGTATCGTATGCGGTTTTTATATAGTCCGCGATCTCGGCATAGGTCCAGGAGCCTGCTGAGACAACCGCAGGAAGATAACCCTGTTCGAACTTCGCTGTAACGAAATCTTCAATCATCGTTTCTACGAAATCATCACCCGCCATAATAAGAAGATCCGCGCCGTCTAAATCCATTGCCTCTTCGCGTGTGCGAGCATAAACAGGACCGCTTGATTGTATATACGTTGTACGGTCAGGTTCACCGAGAATATCAGCGTTTATCAGAGACTGGTTGAAAGTAGGTTCAAAGAAGCGTGAGTAAAGTCTTCTGTCAACGGTAACTGTTCCTCCGAATTCAATCCTGACGCGGAGTTCAACACATACGGTGAGCAAAGCTGTTTCAGCGTCCCAGGTTACCGGGTTTATCACAAATCGACCCATCGTAATGCCTCGAAGAATGCCATCAACATTATACTGCACAATCTCTGAAGGATAGATTCCTGTTTCATATGCGGACGGAATGTATGTGAAAGGGGCTGATGCTATAGCATTCTCAGGCAGTATCGGCTGCATAGGAAAAGGTATGATCTTCCCCAGGCTGACTGTTCTCATCGATTCAACAGTGCACGTAATAGATGGATTAGATGGAAGCGCAGCGAGGAATGAGATTTTCGGAAACTGCGGATAGCCGGGTTCCAGAGCTGTAATGGTAGCTCCCGGAATACTGAGGTATGAAAAATCAACACCATTCTCAGGAGAAGGAGTTATATTGATTCCCGGAATGGTAATATCAATTATCATACCGGACGGAGTTGATTCCACACAGGAGAGTGTGGCATGATCAATGCCGTCAATTCCGAAATCGACCCATTCCGCGAACATTGTTCCGCAGAGAATCAGAAGAATAAAAGTAAGAGTTTTCATATTTTAGTTCCGTTTCATATTGAGAGTAAACAACAACATTCCTGAAATCCAGAATCCAGTAAGATATAATAATTTGATACATATTGTTATATAGGATTTACACATCAATGTCCATATGGTGATCAGAATTTGATTTTCATGCCAGCTTGCTTCTCTATCAGAGATGCAGGTTAGACCAGATCATCGATCCAGATGCAGAAGGAACACCGAAAGGGATAATCAATACTATTCACTGAAGCACATATCAGACATATTCCATCAGATAATATAAAGGGAGTATAAGTATTTTACGGACTGTACGAACCATTTGCACAACTCCTCCGGGCTGTCACAACGGCTGCGGAATAATAGCTCTGATCGACGATGGAAGAGTCGTGGAGATCCGTGGGGATCCGTCGAACCCTTTCAACGGCGGGTCTCTTTGCCCCAGAGGGGCGGCACTCCCGGAAACTGTGTATCATCCTGACAGACAGCTGCACCCTCTGATAAAAACCAGAGCAGGCTGGAGAAGAGCATCCTGGGAAGAAGCTCTCGGAATGGCAGGGGATGCATTTCTTGAAGCGAGAGAAAAGCATGGTCCTTCCAGCGTAATTTTCTGTAAAGGCACAGGGAGGGATATCGGCCCCTGGCTATCCCGTCTTGCCTATGGCTTTGGAAGCTCCGAATACTACGCTCTGGGACCCGGTAGCGGCAGCGCCTGCCTGATGCCCAGAATGAGTATTACTAACGCTGTTTTCGGAGGTTTCATGGTTGCCGACTGTTCGCAGTATTTTCCACAGAGGTACAATGATTCCAGGTGGCGCCTTCCGGAGTGCATTCTGGTCTGGGGCTCAAATCCTGTGGACACCAATCCCGACGGCTTTCTGGGACAGTGGATAGTTCAGTGTCTGAAACTGGGCTCAAGGATGGTTGTGGTGGATCCCAGAGAGACCTGGATGGCAAGAAGAGCCGACGTGCATCTTTCGATAGACCCTGGATCGGATGCTGCTCTTGCCATGGGTTTTCTTCATGTGCTCTTCAAAGAGGATATGGTGAAGACCTTCTTCACCGAAAGATGGGTGAACGGGGCGGATGAGGTGTGGAAACAGGTGAGAACTTTTTCTCCCGAAAGGACTTCTGCTGAATGCGGAGTTCCTGTTGAGGATATCTTCAATGCCGCAATGCTTTACGGCCAATCAGAACCAGCTGCACTCCACTGGGGTGTCTCCGTGGATATGTCTCCGTCTGCCCTTGGAACTGCTCACGCCCTGACCTCGCTCGTTGTCCTTTCCGGAAACCTTGATATACCCGGCGGGAATGTCATTGTGACTGATCCGTTCGGAATAAGCAGAAGGGGAGTGGACAGTGATCTGGCGGGAGATCTTCAGAAAACGAAAACCGGTGTTTCGGAGTATCCCATGATCGGCAGTGGAGTACCCTATGCACTTGCGGATGTTCTGCTGGATGAGATTGAGAGAGGGCGCAGCATAGATTGCGCATGGTATCAGGGAACGGGGCTTACCGCAAACGGTTTTGCTGAACCGAAGCGGGTGGGAAAACTCCTGAGCAGAACAGGACTCTCCGTTATGGTTGACCTGTTCATGAGTCCTGCCGCAAATGAACTGGCGGATATCTTTCTTCCAGTATGTACCTGTCTGGAACGGTCGGGCATTAGGAACTGGTGGTATCAGCTCGCGGCTTTCGACAGGGTAATTGAACCTCTTGGGGAAAGCCGTTCGGATATGGAGGTTATTCTTTCCTTCGGCAGGATCGTGGCTGAGGAGCACTTCCCCTGGTCTGAGGTGACGGGGTGGTTTGATCACATCCTTCAACCCTCCGGATACACCTGGAGTGAGCTGTGCCGGAAAGGGTGGCTCATGCCGGGAACTGAATACAGTAAGCATCTCTTAAGGGGCAGGTTTAATACACCCACAGGAAAAATAGAACTGCAGCCCGGACTGATGGAAAAGTCTGGATTGCTTCCTGCTCCCTGGTATGTTCCTCCACCCACATCAGATCCTTTAATGGAATATCCTATGAAGCTCACCACAGGAGCCAGAAGCCCTCTCTATTTCCATGGAGAGCACAGGAATGTGGTTAACCTGAGGGAACTCGAACCCCTTCCGACGGTGGAGATCCATCCGGACGATCTTCCGTCACCTGAAATTCATTCAGGGGACTGGGTGCTTCTTGAGTCACCCTGGGGAAGCTGCAGAAGGGTGGTTGTTTCTTCTCCGCTCATAAAAAAAGGAGTCATATCTGCTGCCCACGGCTGGAACGGCCCGGGGTTGAATGTGAATGACCTGCTGACTTCCGGAATGCAGGGAAGAGGGGGGCTCGGATATCCGTTCCGGTGTTTGCCCTGCCGGGTCACCGGACCTGTTGATGCCCCTGAGGAATACGGGAATATTCCGGAAAGCAGAGTAGATGAATCAGAAATCATTGAAGATGTGCGAACCATATGGTGTACAGGCTGCCGAGCCTGCGCAGTGGCCTGCGTGACTCATACCGGTATTCACGGTTTGGTGGTCCGTTTGAAGGACGGCGAATGGACTCCGGGATTCACATCCGCCTGCCTCAG
>JAIOQY010000058.1 GCA_021108435.1 Candidatus Aegiribacteria sp. | reverse complement strand
ATAATTGCATAGGCTGGTCAGAAGAGGTTGAAATTAACAGGTTAGGAGTAAATTCCTGAGTGAACTCGATCACATATCAGTAATCGGAGGAATGATGAAACGAAACGGGATTGTCCTTAAGGTGAGAGATGATGAAGCTCTGGTTTCACTGTCCGGTGCAGGAGAATGTGATGGCTGTGAAGCCAGGAGTGCCTGTTTTTCGCTTTCAGGCGGGAAATCGTCTAATCCGGAAAGCTGGATGAAGAACGAAAAAGATGCTCAACCAGGGGATCTTGTGGAACTTGAGCTTGCGCCGGCAGCGTCACTTACAATGATAACCTCCACATTCCTGCTGCCCGTACTGCTTCTTACAGCTGGATATTTTTTCATGATGAATGAAAGCGATTCGGTCAGAGCAATGGGCGCTGGTGTCGGGCTGCTGGTTGGTATTATAGCCGCGGTTGTCATCAATCGGAGACTGGGATCGAAGAAGGGTTTCAACATGAGCATGACCAGGATTCTTGAGAAAGCGGACTGTCCTTCAAGCGGTAGTAATAAAACCATGAACGATTCGGAAGGAAATACCCAATGATTGAAGAGATGAGAGGTTCAGCGCTTGAAATAATCGAGCAGCTGCAGCATCGAGGAGTAGATTACGGTGATGTGCGAGTGGAGAACGTTGATCTTGAAAGCATTGCTTTCCGGAAGCAGAGACTGGCTGAAACTGAAATGCAGGCAAACCAGGGCATCGGAATAAGAGTGCTCGTGAATGGCTGCTGGGGATTTGCATCATGCAGCGGATTTGAAACCGGCCTAATAGAAAAAACCGTTGACAGAGCAGTTGATGTGGCAAAATCTGGATCATGTGCAATTGGCGGTATGGTTAAACTGTCCATTGAGAAGCCTGAAACCGGACATTACGATGGCCCCTGCGTAAAGAATCCTTTTGAAATACCCAGAACAGAGAAGATGGATCTTCTTTCAAGCGCGGCTGATATTATTCATTCCTCTCCATTGATAAGCATGAGCTGGTCATATCTCTGGTTCGAAAGAAGAAAGAGAGTCTTCGGGAACACAGAGGGAACACTGGTCTCATCCGATCTGACATTTACACAGCCTATTCTGATAGCGTACGCTGTGCATAATAATGATATGCAGAGCCGCTCTCTTCAGGATGGCGCAAGGATAGCCGGATGGGAATGGATAGAGCAGGTAGATATGATAGCATGGGCTGAGAAAGCCAGGGAAGAAGCTATTATGAAGGTGAAAGCACCGGAAGGTCCTTCGGGTGTAATGGATCTTGTGCTTGACGGACTTCACCTGAGTCTTACCATGCATGAGTCCGTTGGACATCCCACCGAGAGTGACAGAGTCCTTGGCTGGGAAGCGAATATGGCCGGCAGAACCTTTCTCGAGATCAGCGACCAGGAGCATTTGAAGTATGGTTCGGATAAAGTGAATTTCATCGCTGACAATACGCTTCCGTTCGGAGTAGCCAGCTGGGGCTGGGACGATGACGGAGTGCCGGGTCAGAAATGGTATACAGTAAAGAACGGTATTTTCCAGGAATTCGGTTCCGTTCGGGAAACGGCTCTTCTTGTTGACAGGCAGCATAGCAGAGGGTGCTGCCGGGCTATGGATTTTGCCTGTTTTCCAATAAACAGGCAGCCTAATTTCTATCTTGAACCCGGAACGGAGCAGGTTACTCCGAATGATCTCATTTCGGAAGTGGAGAAGGGCGTATACATTGAGGGGCGCGGATCGTTCAGTATTGATCAGAGAAGAGTAAATTTCCAGTTCGGCGGCGACCTGTTCTGGGAGATACGGAATGGCAAAAAGGTTCAACCCCTCAAAAAGGTCATCTACAGATCTAAAACCAGAGATTTCTGGGGCTCCTGTGACGGCATCTCCGATAAAAGATTCTTCAGGACTATGGGTCTGCTTACATGCGGCAAAGGGGAGCCTGTTCAGGCCGCCAGAATGACCCATGGAGCCAGTGTGTCTCGATTCAGAAATATCGAAGTAGGAAGGGGTGCGGAATGACCAGGGAAGAGATGTTTGTGTTTATTAATGCAATTCAGGAGCAAGCGCCTGTTCCCGATGTGCTGGTAAGGCTGACCGAGCAGCGGCTGGCAACTGTCAGATTCGGTCAGAACAGAATCACCCAGAACATGGATACTTTTGAACGGAGACTTCGATTGACACTTGGTGACGGGGAAAGACAGGCTGTCTACAGCACTCACAGGATAGATATGGATGCGATTCCCTCGATACTCGATTCCGCCATGGAAATGCTTGAGACAGCCTCGCCTGATCCTGAGTACAAGCCTCCGGTTAAGGCCGGTCAGGTTTATCCAATTGTTGAGAAATGGGATGCTGAAACTGCTGAAGCTGATCCGGATAGTCGCACCGGAGCAGCGGCAGCTGCAATTGAAACTGCTGAGAGAAACGATATGGAAGCTTCCGGAATAACGGGAATAATCGTTGATACAACTGCTCTTGGCACTTCCACAGGGAATCTGGGGTTCCAAAGGTCCACATCAGCTTTCCTCAGATTGACCATGGACAGGGGAAAGGGTTCAAGCTACAGATCCGTCAACTCTGTTGCATGGCGCGATCTCCCGGTTTCCAGGACAGTCGAAGAAGTTGCTCAGGAGGCTGAAGCAGATATGAATCAGGTTGATCTTGAACCAGGTTCATACAAACTGATTCTCGAGCCGCAGGCTGTTGCCGATCTTGTACCGTATATAGCCTGGTCTTTAAATGCCAGATCAGCTGACGAAGGATTAACCATTTTCACTGGCAGGCAGGGGGAGAAAATAACCGGAGATCTGTTTACTATGAGCAGTATTGTGAACGGTATTCTGAAAGGTGATCCATTCAATGAGGAAGGCCTTGCAGCAGAGGATGCTGTCTGGATCGAAAACGGTGTACTGATTAATCAGCCATGCGAACGATACTGGGCTGAGAAAACAGATCGAAAGCCATTGTTCATCCCGGGAACATTAGCCATTGAAGGGGGAGAGGGTTCAACGGCGGACCTAATAAAAAGCGTTGAAGGCAGAGCCCTTCTCTTCAGAAGATTCTGGTATATCCGCTTTGTCGATCAGAAGGAACTGAGCCTTACCGGAATGACTCGAGATGGAGTGTTCCTTGTTGAGAACGGTAAAATCGTTCATCCTGTTAAGGATTTCCGATGGAACTGGAAACCTCTTGATTTGTTTAATAGAATCGAGATCCTGGGAAGTGCAGTTCGTAAAGGACAAGTAAATGTTCCGCCGATGGTTATTTCTGAAACGGTACTTGGCTGACAGAGATCACCAGATAAATCTGATTCCCCGGCAGGTTTTTCCATCGAGTGACCGGAATGGCTGTGTATTTCTTTCTTTTCGGTTCTTCTCAATTGAAATGCCGGATTTTGTTCGTATTTCTAATCCTCCTGATGTGTCTTGGCCCGAACGACCAGGACGATCAAGTCGTCATCGTCGATCGAATACACAACCCGGTCCTTGTAGCTTAAGCGGAGAGAGTAGTATCCCTTCATATATCCCACCAGTGTCTTACCGGAGTATGGATCAACTGCTAAACGGTTCCGAAGGATGTCCTTCAGCTTTGATTGGAGCTTTGGAGTGAGCTTCTGAATGTCTTTGGCGGCCTGGTGCGTGAAGCGAATACGATACCTCACTGCTCCTCTCCGAAGACCTCGCGGAAAGAGAGAGTATCACCAGCCTCGGCTTCCTTCCGGGCTGCGTCAAAGCCTTCTCGGAAGCCAGGAACAGAGAGCAGTTCCAATGTCTCCTGTAGACTCTCATACTCAGACTCGGACATGAGTACTGCATCCCCATTCCTGTACCGGATGTGGTAGACCTCATGTCTCTCATTGGCTCCCTTCAGGAGATCAAAGAAACTCTTGCGGGCGTCTGTCGCAGTTAACTTCGTCATATTGATCACTCCTAGTGTACATATTATGGTACACCGGTAAACTAAGCCTGGATGGACTTGCTGTCAATGCGAACGTCCTCTCTGAGAGGCACGAGATTCAGGGAGTACTATGTACTATGGATTAAGTAAATACTGCTAATCACAACAACCCAACAGGAAAAGGCGCTCCAGGAATATCGTTAAATTCAGAGTTCCGCAAGTTATAGATTAGATCGGATTAAAGTCACAAACGATATACTGATAGATGAGCAGGTATTATCACCAGATAAATCTGATTCCCCAGCAGGTTTTTCCATCAAGTGACCGGAATGGCTGTGTATCCCTGAAATAGTGTGTCAGATGGGTTTCAAATGAGCCTGCAGGAGTTCTGTATGCGAAGTACAGTTCCCCGCGGTGTCTGGATGAGCTGTTTCCGTCGTCATGGAAGAAGAAATCAGCGTGATATCTCACTCCTGACAGCCACGAGTGCCACATTACGCCTTCGAAGTTAACATCACCATGCATAGACCAGTTGAAATTATGACCTTTCTGGTAAGTGTCTCCTCTCGGTCTGTAAAACCCGAGTGAAAACCAGCCGTCCGGCAATCCGGCAGGCAACAGACAGATATCATCGCTGAAAGCCGGAGCGGAATCTTCCAGTACAACTCCCAGCTTGATGTTATTCATATACTCGGAAAGCGTATCCGCCATATCGATGTTGTGAAAACATTCATGATCAGTGTACAGTCTGAGAAGCAGTGGTTCCAGCTGATATTCGAACTGAGTCTTGAGATTCCAGTGACCGCCATATATGTTGAATTTCATCTCCGGGCTGTTCCAGCTTTCGCCCATGTACGTTTCCATGGAAAGACCCAGCTTCCAGGAAAACCGGCCTATCCGGAACACTCTGACATCAGCTTCTATGTTGCCGTAGATGAAATGCGCAACACTCTGTTCAAAAAAGCTGTAAGCTTCAAGAACTCCGGTGCATTCCATAGGGAACTCAACTGGAGCTGCAAGAAGCGAAACAGTTATGAGAAAAACAGAAATGAAAAACCTCCGGATTACTAAGGGATAATACAGTAACATGAAACAACAATCATGTCACTGAATTGAATAAGATACAAAGATCAATCGTCCTGGAGGTAGTCCATCAGGTTTGTTTCATCGGTCGGATCGTCCTTCAAAGCCTTCTGCAGAGCCTGAATCATCATTGATTCCGGCAGGGCGCCTTCAGCAAAGAACTTCTCATTTATCACCATTCTTGGTACTCCCTGGACTCTGAATCTGTTTGATAGTTCCGGAAACTCATTGGCTTCAATAACGGCTGAATTGACCTTATCGCTGTAACTGGCCATCCTGTTTGCAAGAACAGCGGCTCCAGGGCAGTGAGGGCAGGTTGGAGTAACAAAAACCTGCATGTTCAGGTCAGTTTCAAGTCCATCCAGAAATTTAGTAGTATCCTCTGTCAGGGGTTCTTCAGCCCCGCCGGCATCTACGATACAGGTAAGAAGCGAACTGAACTCGTAACCTGAAGGAGCACCGAAGAATTTTACTCTGGAGTGAGTTCCGTCAGAAACAACGATTGCCGGCGCCCTGTCAACGCCATCATTTAATGCCTGGTCCGCTTCTGTCTGAAGATTCAGGAAAGTGAAGTTCAGTTTGTCGGAGAGGGGATCGAGTTCTTTAAGAATCATCTCCGTATCAGAGCATGTCGGGCAGTTTAGTTTCTGTGTATAGACCCTGATATTTACATCTGTTTCAAGTACTTCAAATAATTTGCTTACTTGTTTGGAATCTTCAGAAGATAACAGCGCCATTATTCTCTCCCTTAACTATCCGTGAGCAGATCGGCTTTCTACCTGATGACTGCGCACGATGAAGAACGGTTATCATTTCAAGGTTCAAGTTTACTTATATAATTCCTGGCAGATATTGCAGCTATTGTACCATCTGCGCAGGCGGTATCTATCTGACGTACTTTCTTTGACCGTACATCACCTGCGCTGAATATACCGGGAACAGAAGTCATCATGTCCTCATCAGTAATGACATATCCTGCATCATCCAGCTTCACATCTTTGTCCAGAAATCCAGTATTGGGTAAGAAACCCGCATATATAAATACTCCTGCAACTGCTATCTGTTTTTCTTCTCCGCTGTTCCTGTCTTTTACTGTAACAGATTCAACAAAATCACTGCCGCTCACGGCGGTAAGTGCATGATTCAGCAGAAAGTCGACTTTATTATTTTTCTGCAGTTTCTCCTGCAATATCCTGGCACCTGTCATATAGGGCAGGTACTCGATAAAGGTTATACTTTTCACGTGGTTTAGAAGAAACTCTCCCTCCTGCAAACCGGAGTTTCCACAGCCGATTACGGCTATGTCCATATCTTTGTAAAGCGGCCCATCGCATATCGCGCAGTAGGATACACCCCTGCCCATGAATTCCTTTTCTCCGGGGATATTCAGCTTCTTCGGGATGCTGCCTGAACTTACAATTACAGCATTGGTCTGATAGATATTCCCGGATGTTTCAACAAGGATGCTGCCTCCTTCAGGCCTTACCTGCTTCACTTCCCCGTACTCGATGATATCCACACCAAATCTTATTGCCTGTTCCTTGAACTTGCCTATTAATTCCATTCCCTTAATGCCCTCGGGAAAACCTGGATAGTTTTCAATGATATCCGTAGTTGCCGGCAGTCCTCCGCAGGATATCTTTTCCAGAAGCAGAGTGCTTAGGTTTTCTCTTGCGGCATATATGGCTGATGTGAGACCTGCCGGGCCTCCTCCGATAATAATAACATCATAGGATTTCTCTGTTACCGACTCTTTACCATCGGAACTGATAGGATGGCCTGTCAAACCTATTTTTAGATCTTTCATACAGCTAAATACTCAGTTTTGACTCAGCGAGGTTGGAAAGCTGTGTTTTCAGAGAATCCGCGTCACGGTAACCGACCATTCTGTCTATCTCCTGGCCATCATGGAAGACTATCAGAGTAGGAACACCCCTGACTCCGAAGGTTGAGGATTCAGAAGGGTTTTCATCTACATTCACAGCATAGAAATTGACCGTGTCGTTCATTTCTTCGGCAAGTGTTTCGAGAACCGGTTCTATCATCTTGCATGGTCCGCACCATGGCGCACCGAAATCGATAAGGGCAATTTTATCTTTTGCAGCAGATGCATCTTTGATTTCGTTTCCTTTGATATGTTTTACGGGCATGTTGGTTTCCTTTCAGGTTTGATTGTTACGTTTTTCACAAGCATGTTACTTTCCACTATCTCAGGCGAACCATACATGCTGATATAGTAATTAGATAAGATAAACATACAGTCCTGCATTTCGTGCACAAGAACCCTGAGAGACATTCTGACGCAGTAGTTATATCTCACAGATGCTTGTATTATAATGAACACTGATCGTGATAATCACTGTCAAATTGAATCGGATTGAGAATCGAATGGTTTATCCGCTGAAGCCTGCAGAAAGGTTATTGCATTGCTGAAGGAACTGGAAGCATATGGCAGAAAATTGCTTTCCAGAGCTGTATTGTCACACTTTGGATCCGAAAATGTGTATCAGCGGATTCCAGGGGATGTGATACTGAAACGAATTCTTATAATGCGCTGGGACGCTATAGGGGACATGGTCGTTTGTCTTCCGTTGTTCCGGAAGATCCGTGATCTTTTTCCTGAAGCTGAAGTAGGAATTGTTGTTTCACGGCGCAACAACTCACTTCTGAAATACGAAGATGGTTTTCATACTATTCTTTACGACAGCAATCCTTCAATCTATCTCAAGAGCATTATCGAGGCCATTCGATTCAGACCTGATGCTGTAGTTGATACAAGAATGCACTACGATTCCACCACATCGTTCATCTATGGAGTTATCTCCGGCGCGGATTGGAGACTTTCCGCATCCAACAGAGACAACAGGCTGCCCTTCTCCGTAAGAGTTCCAATGCCACCTGGAAGGCATCACTATGCTGATCTGACTAGGATACTTCTTGAAGGACTCGGGAAGGATATCGATGAATCAGAACTTGACAGGGAAATCAGGCTTTCATCTGAAGAAATCGGATTCGCTGACGCTTTCTGGCGCGAAGCGGGTCTTGATCTACGGGGAAAAGCCATTGGTATCAACATTTCGACCAGAGATCCACTGCATCAGTGGGGAGAATCGAAAACCATTCAACTCTGTTCCCGTTTGATCTCTTCAGGTCACTTTCCGATTCTGATATCAACTCCAATAGAACATAATAGGGCTTTACGGATTGCATCATCCTCACCTGGAACACTGGTTGCCCCGGTCTGTCCGACGATTCTTCACGCAGCTGCTCTGCTGAAAGGTTTTAGAATATTCATCACTCCTGATACCGGTATTGTGCATGTGGCGGCATCTCAAGGAGTACCGGTCGTCGGATTGTATTGTCCTAACGAGAATCATTTACCTCTCTGGTATCCATGGAAAGTTCCACATGAAATTATTAGCGCTCCTCATAGTGTTGCAGAAATAGAAGCAGGGGATGTTCAGGAGGCAGTCGAAAAGTTACTGGATAAAATCAGAATCGAAGGTGGATTATGCCGGGAATTCTGAAGAAACTTGAAGTCTTCGGCAGAAAGCTGATGTTTCGAATCATCGCTCCGGGAGTTTCAGCGGCGAATACCCTTGCAATACTGCCCGATGAGGCAATCATTGATAGAGTTCTTATTATGAGACAGGACAGGATAGGGGATATGATAATGACCCTTCCTCTTCTGAGAAGACTCGGGGAGATTCATCCCGATATTTCAATCGCTGTTGTAGCCTCAGAATCAAATAGTATTATCCTGAAGTACGAAAAGGATATCAGGGTGATCACATATGATAAATCTCCGGGGAAGTTTGTACGCTCTCTTATGGAGGCCAGGAATTTCATGCCGGATGCGGTTGTGGATATGCATATGCACGATTCCACTACTTCCTTCATCTACGCTGCATTCTCAGGGGCAAAGTGGAAACTGCATATAGACAGAGAGAACAGACTGCCATTCAATATAAGGGTGAAAGCATCCCAGGATGGTCATATCATGGATGCTTTCTCGGGCCTTCTCTCGGGACTTGGCAGAAAAATTGAGACAGAAGAACTTATACGGGCGATTTCCCTGTCCGACGTTGAAACAGATTTTGCCGAAAGGTTCTGGAGCGGACTGGATGTTGCGCCAGAGGACTGCATCGCGATAAACATCTCCGCAGGCGGAGAAAACCGCTGGTGGGGAGTGGACAGGTACAGGGAAGTATGCAGGGGGATTATATCTCTGGGAATGAGACCGCTGCTTCTATATGCTCCGGAACATAAGAAGCGCGCCTTCACAATTGCCATGCCGGAAAAGGAGAGTATTCTCTCACCCCTGACATCTACAGTTCTTCATGTTGCAGCACTGATTCACAATGTTCGTCTTCTGGTCAGTCCCGATACTTCTGTTATTCATATTGCAGCTTCGAGCGGAATCCCCGTTGTCGGAATGTATCTGCCCTTTGATCCATCCCTGCCAAAATGGCATCCCTGGCGGGTTGACAGAAGAATCCTTATAGCTGAAGATCACAGATCCCTTGAATTCATCAGTCCCGAATCTGTCATTCGCGGTGTACAGGAGATTCTGGAAAGCGGGAGAGGAATAAAGTGAGAGTTGGATTTGACGCTACTAATATTCTGGGACACGGCGGTATCAAAACTTACGCCAGGGAGCTTATCAAAGCTTTGGCTTCAGAGTATCCGGGAGATGAATTTATTCTCTATACAACATTCAGCAGTTCGAAGAAAGAGAAACTCCTCAGACTGTTCGAAAAGTATCCCAATATTGAAGTATGCAAAGGTTTGCCGCATGCCAGAATGCTTGGTGACAGACTCAGATGGCTGTCAGGAATTCTCGGGGCTTTGTACTGGAGGATATTGGAGCACAAACTGGATCTGGTTCACCTGACCGATCCATATTCTGCTGCCGGTTATCCAGGGAAATTTGTTGCTACCATTAATGACTTATTCCCGCTGACGAGAGATGAGTTCAGTAGTTCCGGTCTGAAACGGTTCTACAAACGGAAAACACCTCAAATTCTGCATCGGACCGAAGCTGTTATAACTCCGTCTCTGTATACCGCTGATCAGATACAGAGACTGTATACGAACCTGACTCGATTGATTTACACTGTTCCTGATGCTGCTGACAGTACGTTTCAACCGCTGAACCGTGATGATACAGTTCTGTCAGGATATGGACTTGATAGAACCAGGTACTTCCTGTTTGTCGGCCGGGTTGATTCCAGAAAGAACCTGCAGCGTCTTATCGATGCTTATAGCGGGCTGGATATTGACACTCTCGATAGTGGGGTACACCTGGTTCTTGTCCTTTCCGGACAAAATTCCTTTGAAGCTGATTTCTCAGAAAAGAAACATCTTCATGTACTGAGAGATGTACCTCAGAGTGATATTATCCAGTTCTACTCCTCTGCGGATGCTTTGGTTTTCCCATCACTTGATGAGGGGTTCGGGCTTCCGGTGCTTGAAGCAATGCAATGCGGCTGCCCTGTGATCACATCAAACTGTGCCAGTCTTCCAGAAGTAGCCGGAGATGCTGCAATTCTGGTTGACCCAGAGTCAGTCAGTGAAATCAGATCGGCAATGAGGCTGCTTGCCTGCTCGGAGGAGAAAAGAGAGGAATTGAGAAATCAAGGGTTCGATCAGGCACGCAGCTTTTCATGGGAAAAGACCGCGCGAATGACAATGAATGTTTACAGCAAAGTAATTAATGCTTATTTGAAATAGAGTTACCGTTGAATGGGAGATACAGAATGAGGATTGGATTTGATGCATCCGGAATCTCGGGTTACTGCGGCATTCATACATATTCAAAAGAATTAATTAAGTATCTGATTCAGGAATTCCCGGAAGATCAGTTTGTGTTGCTTTCCACGTTCAGTAAATCAAGGAAGAGAAGACTGGAGCAGGAATTCGGTGTCCACCAGAACCTTGAAATCAGATCTGTACTTCCGAACAGACTGGCTCTGGGTCCTTCTTTTGTAAATCTGATTCTCTTCATAAGATCGGTGATCATCAGACATCAATCAAACAGTTTCGATATCCTGCACATCACAAAGCCCTTCGCGGAAAGAATAGGAGCGAGTAACAGTATTTTCACGGTTCAGGATCTTTTTCCACTTACTCTGGATGACTATGAGAAGGAGGATGCGAAGAAGGAATTCGATTCCAACATAACCTTCATTCTGGAAGAATCAAAAGCGATTATCGTTCCAACAGAATATACCGCTAGCCAACTGTGCGGTTTATATCCAGAGGTGAAGGAAAAAGTAAATGTTGTTCCGCTTGCTGCCGGAAGCGGGTTCAGGCAGGACAGGAATTCTCTACCGGAATCATTGAGAAAAGCTCTTCCTGAGGGAATTTCATATTTTCTATATGTAGGAAGCGCATATCCCCGAAAGAATCTGGACAGGATTCTTGAAGCATACCTTGCGCTGCCGGAGGCACAGAAGAAAGAATACTTCCTTGTTCTGGTGCTGACGGGTACTGTCATTCACCTGTCGGATTTCAGAGAAAGAAACAGGAAAGTTCTGTCTCTGCCGAATATCATTGTATTAGGCGGTGTATCAGAAGAAGAACTGGTGCGACTCTACTCCTCGGCTGTCGCATTTCTCTTTCCCTCACTCGATGAGGGATTCGGACTTCCAATCATTGAAGCGATGCAATGCGGCTGCCCGGTTATTACTTCAAATGTATCCTGCATGCCTGAAGTGGCAGGTGACGCGGCAATACTGGTTGATCCATACAGTGTTGCTGAGATCTCTTCCGCTATGGAGAATATTGTTTCAAATCCTGTCATGGGAGATGAATTGCGACAAAAGGGTTTCGATCAGTCAAAGCGCTTCTCCTGGAAAGAAACCGCGCACCGGACAATGGATGTTTACCGACGCGTTCTGGATAAGTAGGAGAATAAGAACGGAGTAATCATATGCATGGCATTCAATTAACAAAGTGTATCATTAGCATATGCCTGCTGTTTTTTCTATTCTACTTCCAGTTCATCCCGTAATCCGAAGTCTTCATGGCTTCAGGTATCATTATGTGGCTGAAAACGATTCTGTGAGTTCAATTGATCACAGAAATACTGCCTTCCGCGCAATTGACCACATACACGTAATCTCCGGACGGAAGTGAACAGATACCCCAGGGTCCATCTCCCACATCAATAGTCGCCACAACAGAATTATCAGAAGTACGGATCACTGAGACATTATCATCCCAGGAATTAGTCGCGTAAACATAATCTCCGGATGGAAGTGAGCAGATATCATAAGGGTGACTTCCCACATTCACAGTTGCCATAACAGTATTATCGGAAGTACGGATAACGGAGACATTGCTATCAGTGTGATTAGTCACATAAACATAGTCTCCGGATGGAAGTGTGCAGATGCC